>NZ_PJAP01000624.1:0-3747 GCF_002836795.1 Shewanella sp. 11B5
TAACAGCGCACTGGATGCACACATTATTGCCACAGGGTTAACACCGCCGACGCTAGAGAATGCCGACACTTGGCTTCATCATTTACAACAACAACTTGAACGTTGGGTTGCAGCGCAGCAGCAGGCTATTGATAACCAGCAGCAGCTCAGTGTCACCGCTGAAAAACTCACCGCAAACAATCTGCACTCCACTGAAATGGCAACCAAGCTAGCAGAAGTGACTGAGCAAGTGGTTACGCTTAACGAACAACTCGATTCTGTACTCGCACAGCGTAAAGCCGTGTTTGGAGACCAAATAGTTGAAGATGAAAAGCTGTTTAGCCAACACGCAGTAGATCAAGCTCAGCAGGTATTTGTCTCAATTCAACAACAATTGCAAACGGCGGATAAACATTTTGCTGGCTTACAAGCGCAGCTGCAATCGACAACGCAGCAAGTAACCAAGGCGAATCAAGAGTTACAGCAGATGCAGGCCAAATGGCAAGTGGCATTACAATCAAGTCCATTTACAGATCAACAGTCATTTGAGCAAGCCTTATTGACGCCAAAAGAGCGTCACACATTACAGCAACTAAAACAGCAACTGGATAACGACATTGTCAAAGCCAATACGTTAGTTGAACAAGCCAAAATAAAACAAACGGAGTTAGCGCAGCTGGCAGAGCAACACGGATACGATATTACTCAACACGGCGATACAATGCTGCAACATCAAACGATGGAAGCTAAGCACCAACAAGACAAGCAAACACTGTGGCGCTTAAATCATGAGTTAGAACAAGATACCAATAAGCGGGCAGGGCAACAGCAACTGTTAGCGGAACAAGCCCAAATACAACAAGATTACGACGATCTTGCGTACCTGCATTCGTTAATTGGCTCACAAAAAGGCGATAAGTTCCGTAAGTTTGCTCAAGGGCTTACTTTAGACCATTTAGTGGCATTAGCGAACAGGCAGCTGGAACGTTTGCAAGGCCGGTACTTACTTGAACGCAAAGAGTCCGATGCGTTAGAGCTACAAGTGCTCGATACCTGGCAAGGTGATGCTGTGCGAGACACCCGAACCTTGTCGGGCGGTGAAAGTTTTTTAGTGAGTTTAGCCCTTGCGCTCGCATTATCTGACCTTGTTAGTCATAAAACGAGCATTGACTCACTGTTTTTAGATGAAGGCTTTGGTACGTTGGACAGTCAAACGTTAGATACCGCTTTAGACGCATTAGATAATTTAAATGCGTCGGGCAAAATGATTGGTGTAATTAGCCATATTGAAGCCATGAAAGAGCGGATCGACGTACAGATAAAAGTGACTAAAATGAATGGCCTTGGTATTAGTAAATTGCAGGGTGAGTATGCTGTAGGTGGGTCTTGATCTGCTTCAAACTCCCATGATTACTGTAATCGAGTTCAAATTAAATATTAATTAAATATCATTTTATATTTGTAAAATGATTATTTTTTGATATAAAAGAGCGTTGATATGCAGTTTGAGTGCAAAAGTCCGTATTTTTAGCTGTTTATACCGGATGCCGTAGTATCAAATATTGGGTCATATTCACCATAAAAAACGACATGAAGGCATAGAGTTAACCGACTTTATGCTCAATATCGCAATAACAATTTGCAGTAAAAGAAAAATAAAAAATATAAAGCGTCATCTTTTAGGGTGGATTAGACATTGCTAATGAGTAAAATTATGGGCTTCCAAAGGCCAGCGGTAAGTCAAGTGAACTTGCCAAACTTGCACAAGAAAATCTTGCTAGCAAGTGTGTTTGTTGTTGGTGCTGCTTTATTATGGCCAACACAACAAGAGTTTTCATCACAACGTATTCCAGTGGCAATCGATATCGATTCGTTATTGCCACACATAGCTCAACAAGAAACTACGTTGAAGCTTGTAAAGCCTATCTCACCGATTTTAGATCGCGTGATCGAAAGTGGTGATACCTTAAGTCATTTATTTGAGTTAGCTGGTATCGACCAACGAACCATGTATAAAGTACTTGAAGCTGATTTAGAAGTATTAGCGTTAGATACACTGCTGCCGGGTAACCGCATCCAATTTTGGGACAATGCCAATGGTGAACTTGATAAGCTAGAGCTGTACTTTAACCCTGCTCACCAAGTGGTATTCACCCGTTTTAAAGACGGAACTTACGGTGTTAATGACATTAACATCGATGGCATTTGGCAAAATCGCATCGTTGGCGGTGAAATTAACGGCTCTTTCTATGTGTCGGCTAAAAATGCTGGTTTAAGTGCAGCCGAAATTCAAAAAGTCGAATCACTGTTAAAATCCAAATTAAACTTTTCTCGTGAGCTACATGCCGGTGATACTTTTTCGGTGTTAGTTAACGATCAATTTGTTGAAGGCGAACCAACAGGTATCACATCGATAGAAGGTATTCGCATTAACACCGGCCGTCGCGACGTTACAGCTTTCCAAAATATTGATGGCAACTATTACGACATTCAAGGTCAAAGTTTAACTCCAGCCTTCCAACGTATTCCGCTAAATAGAAAAGTCCGCTTGAGTTCTCGATTTAACCCTTATCGCAAACACCCCATTACAGGTCGCGTTCGTCCTCACAATGGTACCGACTTTGCTACGCCTATTGGTACTCAAGTCGTGGCTCCTGGTGATGGCGTGGTGACGTTAGTGACTAAACATGCTTTTGCGGGTAATTACATTGTGATTGATCACGATAATAAAGTGCGTACTCGTTACCTGCATTTATCGAAGTTTTTAGTTAAAAGAGGTCAGCGTGTAACCCGTGGCCAAGTGATTGGCTTATCAGGCAATACAGGCGCTTCAACAGGCCCACATTTGCATTATGAGTTCATTGTTAATGGTCGCCCAATTGACGCAATGAAAGCCAATATTGCAGAAGCTAAAGTCTTACCTAAAAAGCAATTACAAGCGTTTCAAGCTTTGGTACGTAGCCGCAGCATGATGATGGACTTAGGCTAATAGACTTATTCTAATGGACTTAGGTTAATGAACTGAGGCTTATTACGTAGAATTTAGATGTGATAGAACGATTAAATGCAGCCAATAGGCTGCATTTTTTATGGCCGGTGTTTATCAATGCTGTGATTTTAGTTTGAATGACATCACGATGTGGTACAACAGCCAACGGATGCATTCATACCTCAATTATCAAAGTCCTAATGAATTTGAGCGTATGGGTAAGCCGTTAAAAGAAGTGGCTTAACGAACTTAACTAGGGTGACTGAATTCAGTTAACCAGGTCATAACGTCGTGGCGCTTCACCCACACCAGACCAAAAGGAAACCAACGGCTGTTCCCTCTTTACTCTTTATAAGAATTAGCCCAGCCGCCCCGCAACATTTTCGCTATTTACAAAACAACAGCTGCGAAAAGGTCGCCATGGGGTAGATCCAGATTTTAACTTCATTTGCAGTCCGCTTCGGCCAACTCTTTATAGTAAAGAATGAAAATACTAACGCTTCCGATGGTACATCCTGTACCGCGAAAGCTAAGCTCACCATCCATGGCCAGCTCACGTATTCTTTTATAAAGAGTCTTCAACGTCCTCAAGTTCAGAGTCGAATCACACCATTTCCAAGTCAAGAAAACTAACTCGTTTTTGCCCCAAAGTTTGTTTCAAATATGAACCTGTGGCTACATCATCCCAGACGAAAAATGCATAATTTTCGATGGGGATCGTACTGCTTAACGCTTCATCAGTATATGGCTTATAAATATCGGATAAGTATCCTGTGTAA
>NZ_PJAP01000625.1:0-3732 GCF_002836795.1 Shewanella sp. 11B5
AACTGACGCATAAAACCGCCTTTTTTGGCGAGATTTAAGTCGTACAATGCACGTTCAACCCAAAGTGGCTTATCAAGTACATATCCACTCATACCAACAGCAGCAGTGGCCCAAGTGCCGTGGTTATGCACCTTATTAAAGGTGTGCGGAGATTGTTCTGACAAAAAGAGTGCGGCGGGTATTATTGCACCCGTTTCGATGGTATTACGTTCTGCAGGTGTTAACGCATCATAGATAAAGTCGTACGCCTGAATGGTATGTACTAACCAAACTGCTTCATTGAGTCCTTGCCAGAAAAGTTTACCTTCATTGTTGCTTTTACGCATAGGGTGCAAAGGTAGCGTTGGATAAAGTGTGGCATATTGCAACAGCATGTCTTTAACGTATTCGGCATATTTTTTATCGCCAGTCAGCTGATAAATAATGCCAGTGTCATACATTTGTTGGTAATTACTTTTATGTTTTTCGTGGGTATAACCACCACCTGCATCTTTGGGTACTGGTACTTCAATTGGCTGAGCCAGTCCCTTGTCCACATTGCTCTGCGTGGTATTGAATGCATTTTGAAATGACCCAGGTTGAGTGATGGCCTGTTTCATGGCTGCCACATCTTGCTGGTTTATGACTAAGTTTGGATGTTGCGCAGCCATAACGGGTAATGAAATAGCGCACGTTATTGACGCCAATAGTGCTATTTTTCCTGCCTGCTTAATGGCACGCGTCATCGGGCTTACGCCGGCCGCTATATTGAAGTTTTTCATAGTTTTTGCACTTTATTATTGTTGATATCTGCAGTGTGTTTACCTATTGCAACTAACTCCGTTACTTGTGGGCTAGGTGTATCAGTAAACTGATTATGCGTAATGCGGGTTTGTGGTTCACCGACGGTGTGTTCAACAATAATAACGGCACTGTCGTTAAATTTATTGTGCTCTATTTGGCTCATTTGAACCCCGTGCAATTTCAGTGACGCACCTGTTTTATTGCGCTTACCTTGACCGACTTTAGTGAACTCATTGTTGGTTACCGATACATGGGGACCAAAGGTGCTCTCATCCGTACCACCGCGGTATACCGAGGCAATAGCACCCTCAATATCGTCAAACTGGTTATTGTCCAATATGAGGTATTCGGTGTTATAAATCCCTAGGTCGTCGGTTTCTTTGTCGAGGCGAAATAAATCCCCGCTAATATGGCGGAACTGGCTATTGCTGACATTAATACTATCTGCAAAGGCGCGACTGCCCGAATCGAAAAAGTGAAATGAGTGATTCACATTAAGTTGCTCAACAATGCTGTTTGTCATTTCAAAACGATAATTAGTTAACATGCCCCATTTGCGGGTTCTTACCACGCTATTACCGGCAGCATCAGGGCTGTTTAAGCCAGTAATGAATAGACCATCGAGTTGCAAACTACCGTTGTCTTGAATTTCAAATAGGCTAGGGCGTTCAAAGCTGATCATCGCTTGGTGAGCATTAGCGGCTTTAAAGGTTAACGTTTTGTTGATAGCCAGTATTCTGCTGATGTTATATTTGCCATCACTGAGTAATAAAATATCGCCTGGTTTAGCTCGTTCAACAGCGCTTGCTAATTCATCGTCATTGGCGCTAACGTTGAAGGTGTTGCCAGATTGGAATGCGACTGTAGGCTCTGCTTTTGGATACCAAAGTGTGCCGGTATCTTGCTTTAATGTTGGGGTTAGTTTTTTACTGGCCCCGTATGCTGCAAAATTTGCATCACTGGGGTATAACAAGCCATTTGCAGCACGTTTCATGGTGATATCTTGTGAACGAATACCTTTAGCCATGAATGGGCTTAACGTTTTCGTCGCAAAATTACTGAGGTTGTCGTTAAAGCTAAGTCCGCTAATATCATCATGTAAAGTAAATGGTGCGGTTGGGCTAATAAATAGATTGTGGTTTAACTTACTGTCTAGTGGTACCGCTGAACGTTCGCTGTCACTGCCCGCGGCCAGCTCAATATGTTCAAGATTAATAAAGCTATTGTTATTAACATTGGCGTTGACCACTTGATGGTAGCGATTAATTGATGAGTTCGGCACGCCATTCATAATAGTAAAACCACTGCCAAATCGATTACCGGTTAAGCCTTCTAGGTAGTTGTTGGTGATAGTTTGATCGCGGTTAATCACGCGGATCCCACCGGTATGTTCAACGCCATTACCCAAAAACACATTGCTATCGATAATATTACCGTTACCGTGCCTTAAGGTTAATGTGCCTCTTGATTCATAAAAGACGTTATTTTGAATACGGTTTTTACCTGACTTGACCGAAATAATTTCGACTTCACCATCGCAGCGATCAAAATAATTATTTTCAACCACGGTAAAGGAATCGGTTAGTGAGTAATGGCTGGTGCCAATTCTGAGAGTTTCGCCACCATTAGAGCCTAAGATTGGGCGAGGACCAAAATAGTTATGATCAATTCGGTGATGATTTTGCTGGCTGCTTTCACTGTCTAAACGCACTGCAACAGTTACGCCTACATTGCGTTTACCAACAAAGTGGTTGTGATCAAGTCGGTTATTTTGTCCATATAAGCTGACCCAATAATCAGACTCTTGACGATCTAGATTGCTGTAGTTATCGATAACCACTTCGGTTACTCGTGAATGATTGGCTAACTGATTTTTATTCTTACGAAATGCAATAACTTCATTACTTGGCGTAAAGCCATTTTTAAATACTAGCCCCGACACCTGTAAATATTCACCAGCCAGTTTAAGGTTCGATTGACCAGACAGGATTACTTTACCTTTAGTTTCGGCTGTTAATTCAATAGGGGCATTGGCGGTGCCTGTCGCCATAAACAACACTTCAAAATCTTGCCATGTACCATTTTTCAAAATGATTTTATCGCCAGGTTCAACGAGCTTTAGTGCTTGTTTGTACTCAGTTTGGGTAGTCACGAAGCGATCTTTTGCCTGCACGTAGATTGATGGGGTGCAAAGCATTAATAAGACTAACAACTGCGTGAATAACCAATGCCTTGACGATGACGTATTGTTATTTGAATGATTCATCTAGTCTCTCGTTTAATACTGTTTAAATGATATCCCCCTGGCTACATTAAGTAGTTATCAAGGGGGAAGGCTCAAAAAATTACTTTTTCACCTTAGAATTTCGTTAGCGCCATAGCATGAATAATCAGCAACTGTGGTGTTATTTCCACTGGGAATTATTTGGGGTTCACCCAACCTGTTCAGGGCTTTGAAACAACGTGACAAGTAATCTGTCACTGTAACGTTAGCCAACAAATTGAGGTCGTCCATTGTCATGCGCATAGTGATTAGAGCTGTCTGGAAATGGTAGGCTGTTTGGCTGGGTCTAACTCTCACGGTATTATTAATTAAGCGTAACCGTAAGTAAGCGTAACCTAGTCCAATTACCTCGCATTTAAGAGACTGTGACGTGCTGTTTTTGTATTGACTCGTTTGTCACTGTTGCACGTTCATGATTGGTGAATAGAGATATTAGTGCCGCGTCGTAAATTACTGATCTTGATTGCGACTTTAATCCTGTTAATCTCAAAGTATTGCTTGTCTTGGTAAATTTCACGTTAACCTCCCCAGATTAGTTGATTTCCTTTTCTTTACGAACACACAAAAATTAAATTATTCTGTTAAATGATCATTTGTGCTTGAATAGAAACTAACCAATCATTAAGATTATGTCAATAAATTGTTTTACCAATTACTAAGATTTT
>NZ_PJAP01000228.1:0-9961 GCF_002836795.1 Shewanella sp. 11B5
TGTCATTGCAAAAGCACACTTTGCATTGTGGAGGAGAATAATATGCGAACACGTAATATTTTATGGCCTACCGATTTTTCTGATACCGCGTCACATGCTTTACGCTATGCCATTGAAATGGCAAATTTATATCAAGTGGGCATTCGTATTCTACACGTTGTAGATCAACCTTTTGGTGATGAGAATTACATGGTTCTTGCGATAACGCCCGAAGAGTTGGCTAAAAGTATGGAAGATGCAGCGGCGAGCAAAATGCATGAGTTATTAGGTCAGTTGAATACTAAATTAAAGATTGAAACGGTTATTCGACGTGGTGATGCCATTGATGAAATTTTGGCCGAAGCTAACAGTGGTGATATTGGTATGGTGGTTATTGCCAGTCATGGTAGAACTGGCCTGTCTCATTTTTTACATGATAACGTGGCTGAAGCGATTGCCAATAAAGCTGAGTGTCCGGTGTTAGTGGTCAAATAAAATCGACGCTATCGTTTACTTATGGTGATTTTCACTAGGTTAAAAGCGAGAACCCGGTTGTGTTAAAAATGCGAGTTCGGCAGCCGTAGATTCACGACCTAAAATGGCATTACGATGTGGATAGCGATTAAATTGCGCAATAATCGCTTGATGCTGATGCTGGCTTGGTAAATTGTTGGGTGCATATTGTTCAAACAATGGCAAAGCTTGCTGGTGGATCTCCATCGATTCGCTATGCATGTATGGCATGATTAAAAATGCAGCCTGGTGCACGGGTAACTCTGCTAAACAACCGAGTGTAACAGCCTGTTGTGCAAGCTCCAACGCGATATTGTCAGCGGAAAATGCGGCTGGAGTATCGCGATAAATGTTTCGCGAAAATTGATCTAATACGATTATTTCGGCCAATCGACCTTGGGCATCTTTACGCCAATGTTGTAATTCACCCTTGATAGCCGCCTGTAATGTGGCGCCATATGTTTTTTTTATCTGCAAATCTAACTCGGTATTTTTTACCCACCATTGTTTTGAGGATATTTGAACAAACCAAAAATCGATAATATCGTCTACGCTGACATTTGTTGTTTGTATTTCATTCATTATATTAAATCCAATTTTGGTTATTATTGACTGTGGCATTGAGCGACTGAGCCACAATCTGTTGTGCAACCGATGTGGGAATATACGGAAATACCACGTTGCCACTGGCCAAACCGATTTCAACATAGGCTAGCTGAGCATGCTTTTGGCTTTTAGTTTGGGTAATTTTAACGTGTTGAACTTTTTCAAATGCGACCCGTTTCCATTGTTGACCGAAAAAGCCGCTATGCTGCCAAATAACCTTATCTGCCACTACATATCCCCATTGTTTATAACGAATGTAAATCGCTAACATGATCATGGTTGCAGCAAACCAAGTGAACTCAAAAAACTCAAGGCTATGATGACCATAGTAACCCACAATAGTGAGTACGATAGCTGGAAACAGCGGTAAAACGATTCGCTTTGTCAGCCAATTTATATGGATAGGCTTATAACTATTGGGTAATGCACTTGCGCCGCCACTGAGTTGGGGAATACTAGCTAGGAGTGATTCAATTTCAGTGGACTTTACACTAGGAACGAGCATGTGCTGTTTGGTTTTTTGTTCAACCTCATGGCCTTTGACTTGTTTAAAATATAAGGTCCAGCGGTTAAATAAACGTGCAATAGCGGGTTGTTGAACCTGGACTAATTGAATTCGTTTTATGGCCAGTGCATCTTGTTGATGTGAAATGACACCGCCACTTCGCTGTATGGTGTCATCATGTTTGTCGAGCTGATATGGATGATATTTTAAAATGGCCGCCACAATTGAAATTAACGAAAACAAACTGTAAATCGCAAACAAGGCCACGATTAGCATAATAGTTTGCAAACCAATGTTTTGATGGGTTTGCTGCTGGACCCACAGCCAAAACTGTTGCGCAAGCGGTGAGTCGAATATTTTATCCCAATCTATTTGGCCTGCTATGGGGCCTGCGATAACAGCAAACCAAATAAAATTGTTTTGATAAAAACCAAATAAGACTAAATCAGCTAAACTTTTACGCACAATAGGTTGGGTGTTATCGATGTTTTGTTGACTGTTTGCCTGCTGAAGTTCATCTGTCGAGGTTACTTTTGTATGGCTTAAATTTAACAGTAAACGTTTTAACGTTTGCGCCTGTAATGTATCTAATGCGGCTAAATGAGCTTCATCTTTTTTAGAACCAGCGGTTTCAATCACCAAAGTGCCGAGAGACAACGGCTTAAAGTAAAACGGCTGTTCATAACGAATATTTTGTATTCGGCTTAGCGGTATTTCATCCTTTTTGGTAAATATTAAACCGCGTCTGACTTCAAGTTGATGGTTATGAAGACGAAAACGAAATTTACGCCATTCTATTATCGCAAAAATTGTCACCAGTATTAATAAAACACTCGAGGCCAATATGCCCCACTGCATATCAAAACCTTGTTGCCACCCTGTATACACGATTGGCACGATAGCGAAACCGTTACTGAGGATATTTTTCAACGTACTGAAAATATTACTGACAATTGACCAAGCTGACAATGCTTGCCATTGTTGAAAATCATTTGTCGGATTGTCGTTGAGCTTTGCATCAACGCTATTGTTTTCTGTCTCCCCATCAACAGTTTTGACCGCGTCGGCAACATTTACGGCGAATGACCGATTAGTTTCCATTTCATCAGTATCAATAGGCTGGACATCATCTGATGATGTTGATGACTTATCCATTGTGATTACCCTGTTGAGGAGGTTGAATGGATAACGGATCCGTTTCAGCGTTAGATGACGTTGGATCAACAATTTCAGCTTCGGTGATGAGTAATTGATGGCTTGCAGCGGCTTGACTCAATAAATGTTGGCGTAAATGTTCAGCTAAATCGGCATTTAGACCTGGCAGGTCAATTTCAGCCAAACCGCTACCAGCACTGAAACATTTTAAGGTGACTAAATTGTATTTTCGCTCGAGCGGCCCTTGAGACAAATTAACATGTTGCAGCCGAGTATAAGGTAGTGCCGTTGTTGATACCCAAAATAAACCTTCACGAAACACCATTTCATGTTTAAACAATCCGTAAGTAATTTTGTGTGCTTTAAGGTGGATAAGCTTTATCACCACAACGGCCAATATCATGGCTGAAACCAATCCTACTGAGGCGATTATCAATGGCAGTGGTTTAGTTATTAATAGAAATGCGCTTAAAACCGTTATGATTATCACCGCCACGACACTGCTAATGATCAATAATAGTTTAGGGTAATTAGGATCAATATTACTCAGTGGCAACTCGGTAAGTTGAATGTACTCATCTTGGGATAAAAGCGGGCCGTGGTCATAATCGTGCGCTATTGCGCTTCCTGCAGAGGACGTTGCTGAAGTATCACTTACCGCTGACAGATCATTAAATGGCGGTTGTGCTATTGGACTCTTTGGCTGCGGCGGTGTATCCATGTCGATTGATTTTCCATATTTGATTGCTAGCTATTGTTAAAAACTATAACCAGATTGTCTCTACATAGGTAGCGTTAATCATAGTGGGTTATTGATAAATCAATCAATTATCCTTATATCCATGATTAATTCAGTCACAATGCCGCGATTAATTCAGCCGCATTGGGCTGGCTCTGGCAATAGTGCTTGCGTGATTGACTACAGATGCAGTAATTTCTACTGAGTGATGTAGAGGTAATAGGGTGTGTGAAGGATGTTTTCGAATAATTACGTGATCAATAAATCGCAAAAAGCATTTCTACGAAAATTGTATTTAGCGCACCTGCTGGATGAAGAGCAACACAACTTACTAAGCTTACATAAATTGACTCTTATGCCAAGAAGGACATTGCAAGATGCGATAGCGGCATTTGCTGATATTGGTATTGAAGTGGATTTTGTGCAACAAGGCCAGCGACATAATGAAGGTTATTATCGCATTTCAACTTGGGGCCCAATCAGTAGCGCCTGGGTGAATAGTCATTTTGAGCAGATTAAACAACACATTGAAACGGCTGGCGAGTCAGAAATGATCCTTTAGGTCGTCTATATTGTAATAATGGGTTGCTGAAAGGGTTATTCATGACGATACAAATACTATTATTTAATGCGCAAGGTCAGCTGTTATCACAAGGTGATGAGACTCTCATGAGCCAGTATGATCCAAAACTGCAGCTAATATGGGTCGATATTTCAGGCCAGCATAGCCAAGCGTTTTTCAAGCAATACCCTTTGTTTGGCATTGATCATCTCGATTTTGAAGAAGCACAGCGAGAACGTCACCCACCCCAGTTTGAAGAATATGATTCACATTCATATTTGTTAACCCACGAGCTTATGGCTAGAGATGAGTATCTTCTGCTCGAACGCAGCCAGTTATTGCTGCATGTCAATGACCGCTTCTTGGTTACCCAACACCTGAAACCTTCTATCAGTGTTAACAAAGTGATCCAACGAATTAGTGCACAAGGTTGCCTCGAAAGTACAGAAATGAGCCGAGTCAGTTTTGAATTGATGCGCCAAATTGTGATTGATTATCTGGCGGTGATGTTGGCATTAGAAGAGCGTTTAGGGGAAATAGAAGATGAAATTTTTGATGTGTCTACTGATGATTTATTAGCAGAGCTAATCGCTTATAGCAGTAAGTTACAAAAAGCCAAACGTTCGTTTAGTTACCACGAAGAAATCTTGCAACAATTACTTGGCGATGACACCCATCTGCATATTAAGATGGACTATGAACAATTGAGCTATTTATATAATCAGTTTGAACGCCTATCCAGTCGTGCCAGTCTTTATCAAGGTTTAGTGGACAGTTTAATCAATGGTTATATTTCGGTGAGTGCCCATAAAACTAACCGGGTGATGATGACGTTAACAATGGTCACTGCGATTTTTTTACCGTTAACATTAGTCGCCGGCATTTACGGAATGAACTTTGACAATATGCCTGAATTAAAATGGCATTTTGGTTATTTTTCGGTATTAATCCTAATGGCAGTCATTGTGGTTTCAGGTTTATGGATTGCGAGAATCAAGCGTTGGTATTAATTAAGGCAAGCGAGATAAGAGGGTGATTGAGTGGCAGGATTTCAACATGGATTAGATTTTGGTGAGCTACAAAATGGCTTAACTCAAGATACCGTCGTTGTGCCAACGGCGACTAACCAAATCAGTCCGCCGGTTACTTGGATTAAAGGTTTTTTGTCACCCAAGCAGCAACAGTTGTTAATGATGGAAGTAGAGCAATACCCATTAGATCGCGTGGAGATTGAAGTCTATGGCAAGCAGCATTTTATTCCTCGCACCCAAGCTTGGTTTGGCGACCAGGGTTGTGATTATCACTATTCAAAATTACACATCACCGCGCTGGCTTGGCCAAAAGTGTTAAGCCGATTACGGGCAAAACTGCTTAGTGAGCATCAAATAGACAGTAACTCAGTGTTAGTTAATCGCTATGCCGATGGCCGTGACTGTATGGGCTGGCACAGTGATGATGAACCTGAAATTATCACCGGTTCGGCAATTGCTTCTGTCACGTTAGGCGCCTGTAGAGATTTTGTTGTGCGCCATAAACCGACGCAAACCAAAGTTACTTTCCCTTTGGCATCAGGCGACTTACTCATTATGCATCCTGGTATGCAGCAACACTGGCAACATGCTTTACCTAAGCGCCTTAAAGTGACTGAACCGCGTATTAACTTCACTTTTCGGCACATTATTGCTAATTACTACCGTTAATTAATGGTGAACTTTTATTGTACAAAATATTCAGGCTTAACAGCAACAAACTGACGAACACATAGGCTGATTATTCGAGTGTGGCCAGCACGTGAGGAGCGACAACATCTGGACCTAGGGGGATCTTAAATAGGTCAATGATGTTAATATGCTTAGATATCAACTTGAGAAAATGTGTGCACAAACTTTAAGTTTTAGCCCGCTTGTTTGACCTTTATTGGGCAAACCAGTACCCTTTGATTTCATCGATATGGATTAATAAGAGTATCACTATGTCTGTCGAACAAATCATTACCGATAAATTGAATCACGCCTTTGCGCCTTTGCATCTTGAAGTGATTAATGAGAGTAATCGTCATCATGTGCCGCCTAACTCAGAAACCCATTTTAAAGTGGTTGTAGTTAGTGATCAATTTAGCGAGCAGCGCTTACTTGCCCGTCACCGTTTGGTAAACCAAGCACTAGCAGATGAATTAGCCAATGGTGTACATGCGCTATCCATAAATGCTTATAGCCAACCAGAATGGCAAGCTTTGGATGAAGTACCTCGGACCCCTAATTGTAAGGGGTAATGGTAATCGTTAATTGTTATTAACGTGCTGACTGAATTATACAAAAAGCCTCGCAGAACATGCGAGGCTTTTTATTTTGTATTCGTAGTGAGGTGATGTTTGTCACTAGTTATGATTATGTTACAGTTATGAAAAGAAGCGTGCGATTGACATAGGATATTTACATGAGCAAGGTGATACAAACCTGCTGGATACTAGGCTTAACGTTATTGTTAGGCTGTCAACAAGAAACGCCTTCAAAGCTAAGTTCTGTTCCGCAAAAAGATTTTATTTCTCACCAAGTTATTGAATGGCGTTTAGCCACGTCATGGCCAAAAAACTTGCCCGGTTTGGGTATGGCTCCGGAACGATTTGCCCAATTAGTCGAGCAAATGTCTAACGGTCGTTTAGTGATTACTGTTTATGGCGCTGGCGAATTAATGCCTGCATTGTCGGTGTTTGACGGCGTAAGTAATGGCACGATAGAAATGGCCCATAGCGCATCATATTATTGGAAAGGTAAAGCGCCTGCCGCCCAGTTTTTCTCATCAATACCATTTGGTTTAAATGCACAACAGATGAATGCATGGCTTCACTACGGCGGTGGCATGGAATTATGGGAGGAAGTTTATCAACCTTTTGGTGTATTACCGCTTGCAGGGGGAAATACCGGCATGCAAATGGGTGGCTGGTTTAATAAAATCATAGCATCCCCAGAAGACTTTAAAGGGCTCAAAATGCGCTTGCCGGGCTTAGGCGGTGAGGTGCTCAAGAAGCTCGGTGGCGTTCCCGTTGATGCACTTGCTGGCAGAGAATTATACGGCGCACTGCAAACTGGCGCAATTGACGCTGCTGAATGGGTTGGGCCTTATAATGATTTATCGCTAGGGCTGCATCAGGTGGCTAAATACTACTATTATCCTGGCTGGCATGAACCGGGTTCAACGATGGAGTTTTTGATTAACCAACAGGCCTTTTCGACTCTTCCCAATGATTTGAAAATGATTGTTAAAGTCGCTGCAAGAGCCATCAATCAGGATATGTTAGATGATTATACTCAAGGTCATATTGCCGCGATGGATGTATTGCTTAACGAGCATAATGTGCAAGTTAAACTTTTTCCCAACACAGTGATCCGCGCATTAAAATATGCAAGAGATGATGTGCTTAACAGCGAAGCGGCTAAAGACCCGTTATTCAATAAAGTACTTGAGTCTTACATGGCTAACGAGAAGTCTGTAAAGCGCTATTTTAGTTACACAGAAGATGCCTTGAGTCGCTTTGAGTTAGACGACAAAAATCAACCGTAAACTCTCACTGTGACCATGCTTAAATAGTGATATTATCGTGTTATTAGGCTTTATATTGTCAAATTATTATTTACTTTGGAGAAAGCAATGCCTTTATTAGACAGTTTTACCGTAGATCATACACGTATGAATGCTCCAGCGGTTCGCGTTGCCAAGCACATGAGCACACCTAGTGGCGATGCCATTACTGTATTCGATTTACGTTTTTGTGCACCCAATAAAGATATCCTCAGCGAACGTGGCATCCATACACTTGAACATTTGTTTGCAGGTTTTATGCGTGAACATTTAAACGGTGATGGTATAGAGATTATTGATATTTCGCCGATGGGATGCCGAACCGGTTTTTACATGAGTTTGATTGGTCAACCGACAGAAAGTAAAGTTGCAGATTCATGGTTAGCGGCAATGGTTGACGTAACCAATGTAATTGATCAAAAAGATATTCCTGAGTTAAATGAATATCAATGTGGTACTTATGAAATGCATTCATTAGAACAAGCGCAAGATATTGCTCGGATGATCATTGCTGCAGGCGTGAGCGTCAACCAAAATGATGACTTGAAACTGAGTGACGAAATTTTAGGTAACCTTTAATCGAATCGATTAATTGATATCTCAATGAAAAAGCGGCTTTAGCCGCTTTTTTTTGCGAAGCAAATATTAATATGTCGAGTAAACGTTAACGGTACGCTATTTTTATGTAACTGAAACCGTTATTGTAATGGACGAATTTTACTAACTGATTCGTCATTTTAAGCGATTTTTTGCGTGAACAGACACATATACGGAGATTAATATGTCTAACCACCCATTTAGCCTGTCAGTGATAGCAGCCGCAGTGCTTTATGTTTGCCATTCTACCAATGCCGTTGCAGAAACGGTGACCGAGTCTATTGATAACCTTAATAATCAACTCGATTTGCAACAGTCATCGATAAGCCAATTTCATTATCGCCAAAGTGATATAGCATTAGGATTGACCGGCGCGACAGTGTTACCTACCGGACCAAATCAAGATATTACTATCACACATGCTGGCGCCACTGACGGTGTAGCCATTTTACAGGATGGTATTTTCTTTTCTCCTGCGCCTTATTCTGGACAACATTTAGTGTTGCAACCCAATTTAATGCACCAGCAAAAAGTGTCTTTTTCGAGCATGACCAGTGTGACTGAAAGTTCACAAGCGGCTTTTGGTAAGCTTGACTATCAGTCGGTACAAATTAGTCCGCAAAAATATGCAACCGATGTCAACGTTGAAGGCAGTGACAATAATGCCATCAATGGTGGGGCTGTGCTGAGTGGTACTTCGAAGCAAAATGGCATGTTACTGGCAGTAGATTATCAATCTGCATCTGACGATGTGGGTTATCGCGTCGCCCGAGATGCAGATAGTATACAGAAAGATATTCTGTTCAAAATTGCTGCCGATAGTTTACCCGGAGCACGTAACCAACAAACGACAGAATTTAGTTATCAGTACTCATCACGAGAAGCTGATCGCGGAGCGTTGGGGTTAACCAGTGTTGATTTTTCAGTAAATCCGACTCAATTATATTCAGCAGCTAGCACCGACAATACTGAAGGCGAACGTCAACGTTACGTGTTAGCACATCAGCTAATCATGTCATCTACTTCAACGATGGCTACCGACTTTTATTATCAAACCTATTCACAACAATCTCAAGAGATGCAGTTTGTTGATGGTGAGCAAATTAATAATGCGTTGCTGTCTCGTATTGCTATGTTTGAAACAACACCCACCACCGATGGGATGAACTTAGGAGCGTTAACACAAAATAACGATTTCTCTGGGTTTGGTATGCAAACAAAAGGTGTCAGCATGTATGGTCAGCATCAGGTGACTTATAGTGCGCGCTACCATACAGATAAAGCTGAAATGCGTTTAGGTCAACGTGAGTGGTCGTGGAACAATGATTTATCATTGACGCCGACAACTGATGATGAATATGCACTGACGTATACTGACGATGCCTCGGCATTTTCATCAGCGGTAGATACTAAATTAAATTATGGTCAGTGGTCTATCAACCTCGGTTTAGGTTATGAGCATGTCAGTGTTTCTCGTGAGCTTGGTGATGTAAATACGAGCCTTAATGCTGCAGACTTTTCTGATGATGGCTGGTCGCCTTCTATTGAAGTGGCTTACCAGAGTGGGCCGTGGTTAGCCGCGTTACAAGCTAAACAAGCTTGGACAGCCGCTTCAGCCGGTAATATTGAACAAACAGCGCAAGAAGCGTTGCAATATCAATTAGCATTAAGCTACCAACAAGATGCTTTATCGATTGCCATGACGGCTTATATGCATGATTACGAT
>NZ_PJAP01000626.1:0-3723 GCF_002836795.1 Shewanella sp. 11B5
CAACATGAAATTAAAACTTATCGCAGCGGCATTAATTGGCGCGACATCACTAGGATTAAGTGGTTGTGTTATCAGTGTCGGTGACCATGAATCGGGTAAAAGTGCTGATTATTGGCAAGTGCAACAAGATAAAAATCGTGACCTGTTGAGCAAATTGTCTATGGGAATGAGCAGTGATCAAGTGACAACTTTAATGGGAACTGCTGATTTTAGTGAAGCTTATACTAAGTCGACTCAAAATAATGCAGAACAATCCATCAAAGTGTTGTTTTATCGTACCCAATGGGCTGAAGGAGATGGTAAAACAACCAAAGATGAATGCACGCCAATTGTGTTCAGAGATGACGTCTTAGTGGGCTGGGGCGACACAGCCTATAGACAACACTAATTGCCGAGTGACGTTATCAGACATTAAGCGTTAATTACAATTTAGCTCGCATCATCACGTCCAATTGGTCAATCACTTCTGACCATTGGGCGTCTTCTAATAATGCCTCTTTTAAAAATGCTTTTTGACCTGGATTCCAGCAATCAGCATCAATAATCAATGTGTGTTTAGCAAGTTTGTTTTGGATAACAAAGTCGTCGATTCCCTCTTGATCATGAGGTAACCCTAATTGCTTAAATAAGTGACTTAAATCATTTGATGTAGTGTCCATTTGACGCATTCCTTATGATGGTTAGATAAACAATTTTAGTATCCGTCTTGATGAGATAAATAGCAAACAACTGACACTCACTGCCGCTAAAAAGTAAAATGGGTAAACAAAACTTGTACAATGTTTCAAACTTGTTAAGTTAAGTTTAGCGAGTTCATCAACAAGGAATAATAATGGACAATAACACCTTGGAAACTTTACGTGCAGTGTATTTGACGGCAGAAGACTTACGAGTGGCGGCTTCAATACTTTATAACGCTTATCATGATGATCCCTATTTTATCGAAGTACTTGGCCAACATGACAATCAACAATATGAACAAAAACTTCGAGCTGCGATTCGTGAAGAGTTAAACGAGTTATGGCAACAAGAACAACCTTTGATTGGCCTATTTGACGGCGACCGTTTAATCGGAGTTGCCTGTGTGATCACGCAACAAGTACCTTTGGGGGAGGGGCGTTATTGGCATTGGCGTTTTAAAATGATGCTGGGAACAGGATGGAAATCAACTCAAGGATTAATGCAAAAAGAAACCTGCATTTTAGAACATCTTCCTTCGCAAAAATGCGGGGTTTTACAATTTATTGCGTTATCCCCCAATGAACAGCACAAAGGCTATGGTGCCAGATTAATTCAAGCGGTATTGAGTTGGTGTGATGAGCAACCTGGGCTTGATGGCATCGGGGTATTTGTGAGTAATCCTTCGCACCATCAGGCGTTCGTTAAACAAGAGTTTACCAGCATTGCCACTGTTAGTATTGGCAATGTTGATGGCGAAATATTGTTTTACAGCAAGGCCTAGCGCCTAAACTGAGATTAATCTAACCCTAACAGAGCATGCCATTAGCGAGTTGTTAATAAGGAGTGAGTAATGGAACCTAAGCGTTATTCTTCATTTGCAGAGTTTTATCCATTTTATCTGTCGCAACATCAAGATCCCGTTTGTCGAAGACTGCATTACATTGGCAGTAGCATTATTTTAGTGATCATTATTAACACTTTGATTAACCAACATTGGTGGCAGTTATTATGGTTGCCGGTAGTAGGTTATGGTTTTGCATGGTTAGGGCATTTTATATTTGAAAAAAATCGCCCCGCAACATTCACTTATCCGCTATACAGCTTATGGGCAGATTGGGTAATGTTTGGCCAAATGATAAGGCGTTTATGGCGCAAATAACCCTGGAAGTATTAACTTGCTCACGCTTTTGTAAGCAATATCCTACAAGTGTGTAAGGGATCTTATCTAAAGCTGTCAGTGTTTAACGTTATAAATTGTTTTTAACCCTTTAAAATCAGCTGGTTACACTGTTTTAACGTTTTGCAGACATGTGGGATGTTTATTTAAATGGAGTTGAGTGACTTTTATCGGCGTTTATTTTGGCTAGAATGTAGTTATCGAAAGCGGGTCATCAGTTGGTTTTCTTAGGATGAGAAATAAGACTAATGATGCTTAAGAATATTAAGGATGATACTAGGACACGCTCACGGATTAGGGCATAAGCTCGGCAAATGGATAGCCGAATCAAGGATGGGTGAAGACAGTAAATAGTCGACACAAGGACAAAAAGGATAAAGCTGCAGGATGCAGCTGGGAAAATTCAACGGATTGAATAGATTTATCGCTCAGCCAATGGATAGGCTGTTCAACGGAATGAAACTCATGCGTTTATTTGCGTTACACAAATAGACAAGGAAATGAGAACAGGGAAAAGGACTGCAGGAAGCATGTTTACATGGATGGTGCAGGGAGCAAACTTTCAGCCGGATTGCTGACAAAAGTGTTAACGGGCACAACCTTATAACTTAAGGTTGTGCCTTTTTGCTTTCTGGCGTAAAAATTTCTGGAATTTGAGTTGTGCGATTGCAGTCGCAAAAAGAGCTTAAGTAAGCTTGATAAACTACTAACTCATTTTGCTACATGCCATGTCTGAGCCAACGATCCTAACATCAGCGAACCCTTACTGATTTTACTAAAATCGTGGTGAATACATTTTACTTCACGATATGTTTTGCTAAGCCTTCGGTGTGTTAATCGACACTAACGCTAATACAGTTGTGAGTAGATCATGTTATGTTCTAACGCTAAAATATCGATGTTACTGCCCCGCCAATTTCAGCCTGAAGCTTTATTAAGTACAATACTTTATATAGTCGTATCTGGCTGGTTAGAAATCGATTTATAAAAATAATGATGGTTCATTTTCTATAATTTAAATCGTCCAGCTGCAAATCGTTGTGTAAGGTAAATTCACAAAATAAAGCCGCTTTTTTAGGTATTGATGAATATTATATTTTGCCGCCCATGTTAGGAATTAGTTTATGACAAAGATACTCAAAACAGGCATTGTTGGTTACGGCTATGCCGCAAAAACGTTTCATGCACCATTGATTAAGGCTGTACCGGGCCTGCAACTCGCCGCAATATCCTCCAGCAATCCGGCAAAGGTGCATATAGACCAACCTGATTTGCCTGTGTACTCATCCCCCGAAGAGTTATTTTCCTGTGCTGATATCGATTTGGTGGTTATTCCAACTCCCAACGAGACGCATTTTCCACTAGCGGCAGCAGCGCTAGCTGCCGGAAAGCACGTCGTCTTGGATAAGCCGTTCACCCTCACTACCGATGAAGGTAAAGAGCTTATTAAGCTCGCTCAGCAATGTGATCGACAGCTATCAGTATTTCATAATCGCCGTTGGGATTCCGATTTTCTGACGTTACAGAAGGTGCTGCGGGAAGGTTCACTAGGCCGTGTGACACATTTTGAATCACACTTTGACCGCTATAGGCCTGAAGTTCAAACGCGCTGGCGTGAGTCGGCAGCTCTAGGCGGAGGTTTGTGGTTTGACTTGGGCTCGCATTTACTCGATCAGGCACTGCAGTTGTTCGGTACACCAAAAACAATGTGGTTAGACCTTGCCCAACAACGTGATGGAGGAGTCGCAGACGACTGGTTTCATGCTGTGATGGGATATGACGAAATGCGGGTAATTCTTCATGGTAGTGCATTGGTTGCTAACTCTGGCCCACGTATGACCGTGCATGGCACTAGTGGCAGTTTT
>NZ_PJAP01000627.1:0-3721 GCF_002836795.1 Shewanella sp. 11B5
TAGTAAAAGACTCATTATTGGCTATTATTTATACATTGGTGTTTTGTAGATAGATGACGGGAGAAGGTTATGTTGCAACGTTTAATGCGCGATCATAAGCATATTGCCATTTTGTTGAATATCCTTTCGAATAAATTGACTCGATTGGCTGAAGGTAACGGAGTTAATTTTAATCTGGTTAGGGATATCGTTGAGTATATGCAAGGCTATGCTGAGCATAGTCATCACCCGTTGGAAGATATTATTTTCGATTATTACAGTAATAAAACGGGTTTAGCGAATTGTGGCCAACTTTATAATGAACATCATCGTTTGGCTGAGGCATCGGGTGCTTTAGTTTATAGCTTGAATATGATTCTTTCGGATGTGGTTATCTCGCGCGACAAGCTCATTAACGATCTAAAAGAATATATTGAACTACAACAATTGCATATGCAGTATGAAGAACGAGAAGTCTTTCCGAATTTTGTTAAGGCATTAGATAGTAACGATTGGCAAAAAATAACCGTATTATGTCAAAATCGGTTAATTGAAGATCCGTTATTTAATGATAATGATAAAACGATTTTTGAAGATTTACGGACCTATATTGAACATGCAGATAATAAATGATGTTATTGCCCTTGGGCTAGAGGGCTATGATGTGCATTGCATAGGCAAGCTATAAATCTTGGCAAACAAAAAGAGCGCATTATGCGCTCTTCTAATCGATTTTACGGTTAAGTGTGATGGGATCTAATTAAAGCACTAGTGTATTAACGTCGAAATCGAATGAATCATCAATATCTTGCAATTCCTTGAGTAAACGCTGCTTATCCTTAATGGCTTCAATTTCACGCCATTTGCGTTTTTTTGACGAGCTTTTTGAACGGGTTGGTCTTTCAACAACTTCGTCTAGCGCACCACCATAGTCTAATCGATCCATGGTAACCTCCCTTGTTATTATGATGTCTCTGCACAAATAAGTACCATATTTCAGCTATAGGGTGCAATAGTTGTGTTGCATTTACGTTACTAATAAATCACAATTTAGTGAATTCGATATCAAAAACGCATAAAAAAACCTCAGCAAGCTGAGGTTTTTATTCAAGGCTAGTTTTTGTTTTATAGCTTACCTTTACGGTATAGGTTCACTAATGCATTGCTCGATCCATCTAAATCGGTAGCATCGTGGTCTGCACCAATTCGTTCAAGCACATCATTGCCTAATTGCTTACCTAGCTCTACACCCCATTGATCAAATGAGTTTATCTGCCATATAGCACCCTGAACAAAGGTTCTGTGCTCATATAGCGCGATTAACGCACCTAATGTTGTTGGCGTTAGCTTATCCATCAATAAGGTATTACTTGGCTTATTACCAACCATTACTTTATGTTTGGCTATAAGCGGCTTTTGTTGCTCATCAAGCTTGCTATTACTTAGCTCAGCAAGTGCTTCATCGTAGGTACGACCTTGCATTAAGGCTTGGGTTTGTCCAAAGCAGTTTGATGCAAGTTGGTCATGATGTTCACCCAACGGATTATGACTTTGCAGCGGCATAATAAAGTCAGCAGGAATAAGTGCAGTGCCTTGGTGTAGTAACTGGTGGTATGCATGTTGACCGTTAGTGCCTTCACCGCCCCAAATAACGGGACCGGTGCTGTAATCGACGTCAGTACCATCGAGAGTCACTGATTTACCATTACTTTCCATGTCGAGTTGTTGGAAATAAGCTGGAAGACCACGTAAGTAATGATCGTAGGTTAAAATGACATGTGATTGAGCACCATGAAAATTACCATACAATACTGACAACATAGCCATGATGACTGGCATGTTTTGTTCGATAGGCGTATCAGCAAAATGTTGATCCATTTGATGCGCGCCATCTAACAAGGCCGTAAAGTTATCCATACCAACAAGTAGCGCAATAGGTAAACCAATGGCTGACCATAATGAGTAGCGTCCGCCAACCCAATCCCACATTGGGAATATGTTGTTTGCGTCCATACCAAACTCAGTGGCTTTTGTTACATTAGATGTTACTGCAACAAAGTGTTTAGCCACATCTTGTTGGCTTGCACCCTGGCCTAAAAACCAATCTTTAGCGCTAAGGGTGTTGGTTAGAGTCTCTTGAGTACTGAATGATTTTGACGACATCACAAACAATGTGGTCTCAGCATTGAGTTTTTTTAATTTTTCACAAATAGATGTCGCATCTACGTTGGCAACAAAATGGCAATTAAGTCCTTCTTGCCAATATGGTCTAAGCGCTTGTGAAACAATTTTAGGTCCAAGAAATGAACCTCCAATGCCGATACTGACGATATCTGTAATCGCTTTACCGGTATAACCTTTCCACTCGCCTGATTGCACAGAGCCAACAAACTTAGCCATTTTAGCTAATGTTTGTTGCACTTCAGGAACGATATTCGCTCCTTCAGCAATAATCGTTTGAGTTGCTTTACTGCGTAATGCAGTGTGCAATACTGAGCGCTGTTCGGTGTTGTTAATCACATCACCATTAAACATTGCAGTAATTTTTTCACTCAGTTTTGCTTCTTTAGCGAGAGAGAATAGCAGCTTAAGTGTTTCATCGTTCACACGGTTTTTAGAGTAATCTAAAAACAGACCACAAGCCGCAACGCTCATTTGCTCAAAACGTTGTGGGTTTTGGGCAAATAATTCGCGCATGTGAGGTAGTTGACTTGAATGGGTTTGTAGCGCCTTCCAAGTCGTGCTTTGTGTCAGTGTAGTCACGAGTAAAGCCTCCAACTAGCTTAATTTTGTTTTTAGCATAACTTCTAGTTTGCCTTGATCGATGGCAAAATTACGAATGCCTTCTGCTAACTTATCAACTGCCATTGGGTCTTCGTTAAATGCCCAGCGGAATTGTTCTTCAGTTAACGCAGCTGGAGCAGACTGTGTTGCTGGCGTTGCAACCAATTTCTGGATAATTTCTACATCAGTATTGGCTAATTCTTCTAACAATGCTGGTCCAATCGTTAGACGATCACAACCGGCTAATTCGATAATCTCACCGATATTTCTGAAACTTGCACCCATAACAACTGTGTTATAACCGTTCTGCTTGTAGTAGTTGTAAATCTCAGTAACAGAGACAACACCAGGATCGGTTTCTGCAGTGTAATCTTGACCTGTATCTTTTTTATACCAATCTAAGATGCGACCCACAAAAGGCGAAATAAGGTATACGCCAGCTTCAGCACAAGCTCTTGCTTGAGCAAAGCTAAATAGCAATGTTAGATTACAATTGATGCCTTCTTGTTCAAGTTCTTTTGCTGCGCAAATACCTTCCCAAGTAGAAGCTAATTTGATCAAAATACGTGATTTATCAATTCCGGCATCTTTATATAATTTGATTAGCTTGTGCGCTTTGTCGATTGAGCGTTGCTTGTCAAATGATAAGCGGGCATCGACTTCTGTTGAGATACGACCTGGCACTAGCTTTAAAATTTCTACGCCAATATTCACAGCAAGCTTGTCACCTGCATCTTCAATTTGTTGTTCAATACTGTGGCTTTGAGTTTTAGCCCATTCGATAGCATTCTCGATAAGAAAAGCATATTCAGGGATCTGCGAGGCTTTTAAAATGAGTGATGGGTTGGTTGTTGCATCTTCAGGCTGGTAACGTTTAATAGCTTCTATGTCGCCGGTATCAGCAACGATGGTCGTGAATGATTTGAGTTGCGCGAGTGCATTGGCCATGGAAATTTCC
>NZ_PJAP01000628.1:0-3719 GCF_002836795.1 Shewanella sp. 11B5
GGGATCAATCATCACATTACCGGTGATCATTAATCCGACACCGCCTTTTGCCCATGCTTCATACAAGTTGAACAATGCATCGCCTGGTTGTTGCAAGGTATTGGCGAGGTTTTCTTCCATTGCGGCTTTGACCAATCGATTGGAAATGACTGCACCATTGCTCAAGGTGTATGGTGTGAAAATGGTATTAGCCATGAAATAATGTCCTAAGGTAACCCGCTGAATTAATGTGTTGTTTATCCTACAAGTAGCCTAGATAGTCAATTATCCTCATTGGATAGCGATAAAAAAAGCACTGCCACAGGCAGTGCTTTCATCATCTCGTTACTCTATTTAGCGTTAGATTTAGCGCTAAATTGAGATCTAGATTTCGAGCAAGCAAAATCCAGATTGATATGTTTTTAAATACGATAAGTTAGGGTTAACTTCGCATTACGCTCTTCGCCGGGTAATCCGCCTAAGAACATCGCCTTATCGTAATATGTTTCATTAAATAAGTTATTAATGTTCAATTGGATTTTATAACGTTCAACGTCATAACTAATCGCTGAATCGATTACCGTATAACTTGGCACATAACCATCTGGAATACCAAATGAGCTAGAGTGTGTGCTGCGTTCATCGACATATTTAGCCCCAAGACTGATTGATACCGGTGCTGGTAAGGCAAATTCTGCGGCATAAGTTACCCAAGCGCCTGCTGTGACGTAAGGTACACCTTTTTGGCGTTGGCCATAATCACTGCTATTTGGATTTTGATTGTCTCTAGCATCTTGGTAAACCGCGTTAACGTTGACTTTCCATTGGTCACTTAAATATGCATTCAGATCTAGCTCCACCCCTTTAGTATCTTCGCTGCCGTCGTAAAAATACGGGAAGATATCTGGTGTTGCTTCGCTGCTTTCGTAGTCTGGATTGGTATAAGCCACATTAGTACGTGATGTTTTGAAAAAGACCAAAGAGGCGAGCAATTGATCATCAAATGCTTTGGCACGAATACCTAAATCATTACTGATAGATTGAGAATCTTCACGGTCTGCTTCATTGCCTTTTACATCGCCTAACACACTGTATGCTGTACGGCCTTTAGAATGATTAACGAAAATGGAGATATCGTCAGTAGGCATATAAGTTAGGCCTAAATTGTAGGTTACACCGTTATCTGTGGTATCCGCTTCTGGTTGAGGGTCTGCTAAGCTACTACTGTAACGAGCATCGACACCCAAGTGTTCATAACTTTGTTTAATTTCATTGAATGCGACACCAATACGGCTAGTAAATCCGCCACCTAAATAACCCACATGTTGTAAGCCCAAGCCCCAAGCTGTGACAGATTTATTGTAGTTACTGGTTAATAATGGATCGTAGTCTTCAAATTCACCTTCGCCCCAATTTGGGTTACGGATATCATAAATATACGGTAGCGAACCTTGATATGACAAATTACCATCGGAATCTTTCAAGGTGTAATCTGCGTCGTAAATTGAATACTGTTTAAAGCGAATATCGCGATCTTCAAAGTTAGCATTAACTAATAATTCGTTACTGATATTGCCAATGTCGAAGTCATAACGTAAGTCGGCAAAATACTGCCATGACTTTTCTTCTGCCGAGACTTTGCGGTATTCCTGACGACGAGCTGCATATGGATATAGGGTGCCATCTTCAACCAAAGGTGCGCGTGGGTCGGCGTTAATTACGCCACTACGTTGCCAGTAAACATAGTTGTAAGCCCCTGTTTGACGAGCAAAACTGGTTTCGTAATTACGGTATTGCAGTTGTTGGTTTAAAAATAAGTCATCGGTTAAGTACACATTATGGCTTAGTTTAAAGCGCAACTCTTCGCCTTCATTGTCTTTCGCCATTGGAGAAATAAGACCGTTATGACCAAACTCATACGGTGTTAGGCCATCATTTGCGCTTAACGAGTCGGTTAATTGTTGGCGCTGATCGTCTGTTAGTTGTAAACCCTTACTGGTAGGGTCGTTGACTAAGTCTTGCCAGCTGATTTCACCAGCGGTTTTCCCATCGACTGAAGCTGCGTTATAAATGCGGATAGGATGGCCGATTGAATCGACGGGGATCGCATCGCTAATATATGCTGTTGATAGCATAATATTTTGGTTTTCATTCAATACATATTTAAGCGAGCCATATATTTCATCGCGGTCGGTACCAAGATCTCGATAACCTGTACTACGAGCCGTTTTTGCCACGAGGCGATAGGCTAAATCGTCAGTTATTCCGCCCGTAGAATCAGCCATGAGAGAATAACTATCCCATTGACCCACTTCAGCTTCAAACAACTGTTTACTGTCAAATTGAGGTTTTTTCTCAATAAGGTTAATCACGCCACCCGCGCTGCCCATACCATATAGGCCAGTAGCAGGGCCTTTGAGTACTTCAACAGAACTCACGTTGGTTAGCGAACGAGTTGGATTAAAGGTGTTACCTAATCCTGCACCGCCATACATACCATCGTAGGTGTAGTTGGCGCCTAATCCGCGAACAACTAAATTGTCGCCAATACCATAATTATTACCCGCTTGGGTTACGCCGCTGATATTACGAACTAAATCTTGCATGTTGGTGATGCCTTGGGCATCAATTAATGCTTCATCAACAATCACTACCGCCGCAGGCGTTTCCATCAGCGACATATCAGATTTGGTTGCTAAACCTGAGTTCATCACTACTTGGTTTTGTCGGCCATAAACCGTTATTCGTTCATAGCTGGCTGAGGGTGATGCATTGGCCGTATCATTTGAAGATTGTGCAGCAACCTCAGATTGGGCAACTGGTGTTTGTGCGTGAGCATAAACGGGAAACAATACACTTTGACAAGCAAGGGCAAGTAGAGATAAACGTAATGGCGTCATAACAGGTTAGGCTCTTTATTAACAATGGCGCGAATGATAATGATTATCATAAGTATTGCAATAGTGGGTTTTGTTATATGTGGCAAAAAACGGGTTTTGGAGATTTGGTTGCTGATAAATCAAACAATTCCAATAAACGATTAGCATGATTAATTGACCATTAAAGGGATCAGTCATCCATAAACTTAGCGCTTCAGCGCTATAAACGTACATTAGCGTGAGTTACCCGATGAGTGTGCTATGTGGTCGCGCTAATGGAGGTTGATAATGTGATAATATCCAGATTGTTTGTTCTAGGTAAAAAACTTTGCCTGTACATCCATATATGAAACGTTTGCTATTCGCATCTTGGGTGCTTTTGGGTATATAATCTGCCTCCGAAACGGTGTTGTGACAAACGTATAAGCGTAAACGATTCACTAACACACCAAAGCACTTAAGGTAATCAAATGAATTTAAAGCTAGAACTGCAGACATTGAATGATAAATTAGACAAGTTTCGTCGCAAGTTAGCTGCGGCTGAAGCACGTGGCGATGCCACGATTGTCCTGCAGTTTAAGAAAGAAGTGGCGACTGTGACTAAGCGCATCGCCAGCATTAAAGGCCAGCAAACTCGCCAGTTCAGCCAAGAAGGCGTGGCGTTGAAAGCGTTAGGTTTTAAGCGTGTGCTGACTAAAGCCGAACAAGCCGATATGGGTAAGTTAAATAAGTCGGTAAAAGGTTTAGTCGTTGTGCATCCTTTAACTGCATTAGGCCGTGAAATGGGCATAAAAGATGTGACGGGTTTTGCGCCTGCTAAGTTCTAATATTTTCTTTTACAGTTAGTTGTCGTAAGGTTAA
>NZ_PJAP01000629.1:0-3707 GCF_002836795.1 Shewanella sp. 11B5
ACTAGAACGTAAAGCATCAGAAGCTCGCCGTGAGCGTGAACGTGAACAAGAAAAAATTAAAACTTTAGAGATCCAGCGTAAACAAAAAGAGCAGGAAACTCAAAAGGCTAATGACGCCGCTAAAGCAGCTCAGGCAAAGCAAGTGCTAGAAAAAGAGCGAGCAGATAAAGCTGAAGTAGTACGCAAGCAAAAAGAACAAGAGCAAAAAGCTTCTGAGGACGCAGCTAAGAAAGCAGCTGAAAAACGTAAGCAAGAAGAGGCTGCTGCGAAAAAAGCTCAAGAAGAACGTCAACGTGCTGATGACGAACGTAAGCGTAAAGAAGATGCTGAGCGTAAACGTAAAGCAGAAGCTGATACTAAAGCGCGTCAAGAACGTGAAATGGCAGAGGCTATGGCTGCTGAACAAGATTCACTTTCTAAAACACGTAACAAGCAAGTGTTGTCAGAAGTTGATAAGTATAAAGCCATGATTATTGCCACTATTCAACGAAATTTAGTTGTTGATGAGTCAATGCGTGGGAAAAGCTGCAGGGTCTTTATTCGTCTAGCGTCAGATGGTTTTGTCACAACAAGCCAAACGTTAGATGGTGATCAGGTGGTTTGTCGAGCAGCCAAAGCGTCGATAAATAAAGCGGGACGGTTACCAGTATCGCCTGAACCGGCTGTTTATCAGCAATTAAAAGAAATTAATTTAACCGTTTCACCGGAATTTAATTAATATAAATCGTATTTAATGATGGAATGGAGTTAAAAGGAGTCGCATGAATAATTTGGCTAAATGGCTAACACTGGTATTAATAGTGTTAACTACACCCGCTCGCGCAGCGTTAGATATTGTTATTACAGAAGGGGTTGATGCAGCAAGACCAATTGCTGTAGTACCTTTTGTATGGCAAGGGCAAGGTCCCGCTCCTGCATCTATTTCTGATGTGGTAGCATCTGATTTATCTCGCAGTGGTACATTTAAGACACTTGATGTTCGTGCATTGCCACAATCAACTATTTCGTCTGTAAATGGTTTTACTGCTCAAAACTGGGCTAATGTAGAAGCTGAAGCGCTTGTAGTTGGTACGGTTAAGCCATATGGAGCAGATCAATACCTAGTGAGTTTTGAGCTGATTGATTTAGTCAAAGCACAACTGCAATCGGGTAAAGGGCCTCAGAATAACAATGAGTTATTACTTGAAAGCCGTGAAACGGTTATTAGTGCAAACCAATTTAGACAGTATAGCCATCGTATCAGTGATATTGTTTATGAAAAGCTCACCGGTATTCGTGGTGCATTTTTAACCCGTATCGCATATGTTGTGGTTAAACAAGGTCAAAAAGCACCTTACCATCTAATGATTGCGGATTACGACGGCTACAATGAACAAATGCTACTACGTTCACCAGAGCCCTTGATGTCACCAACTTGGTCTCCTGATGGGCGTCGTTTAGCCTATGTTAGTTTTGAAAATAGAAAAGCTGAAATCTTTGTTCAAGACATTTACAGCCAAACTCGTACATTAGTGAGTAGTTTTGACGGTATTAATGGTGCACCGGCTTTTTCTCCTGATGGGAAAAAATTAGCTGTTACACTGTCAAAAGATGGCCAACCAGAAATTTATGTCGTCGATATTGCCACTAAAGCAACTCGACGTATTACAGAGCATTACGCAATTGATACAGAACCATCTTGGTTCCCAGACGGTAAATCAATTTTATTTACCTCTGAACGTGGTGGGAAACCACAGTTATATCGCGTAAGTTTAGATACAAATAAAGTCTCGCGTATGACTTTTGAAGGTGAATGGAACCTCGGCGGTTCAATTAGCCCAGATGGTCGTAGTATGATTTTTGTAAACCGTACTAACGGTAAATTCCATATTGCTAGAATGGATCTTGCAACACGCTTTATGCAGGTGCTTTCATCAACTCAACTTGATGAATCACCAAGTGTTGCTCCAAATGGCACTATGGTTATCTACGGTACAACCCATCAAGGTAAACAAGTGTTAGCTGCTGTTTCTATGGACGGCAGATTTAAAGCAAGATTGCCTGTCGGCCAGGGCGAGGTGAAGTCACCCGCATGGTCTCCGTTTCTCTAAATAGATATTGATAAGGATTTAAAATGGATCTGAATAAGTTGTTTAAAGCTATGTTGGTTGCAGTTCCGCTTATGGCACTGGGTGCCTGTAGCTCAACTTCAGACTCTGAAACTGACGCTAACGGTTCTATGAGTGGTACTGGTAGTGAATACGGTAATGGTGGTATTGAAACTGGCGGTGTAGCTCCTGTACTAAGCTCTGCAGAACAGCAGCGTTTAAAAGAACAAGAATTACGTCGTCAAAATATCATTTACTTCGACTTTGACCGCAGTGAAGTTCAAAGTGAAAATGCTGAGATCATTCAAGCTCATGGTAACTACTTAGTTGAGCATCCAAATGTTCGAGTATTGATTGAAGGTCATGCTGATGAACGTGGTACGCCAGAATACAACATCGCACTAGGCGAACGTCGTGCTAAAGCGATTGCTAAGTATTTACAAGGTATGGGTGTACAACCTAGCCAAATGAGCATCGTGAGCTACGGCGAAGAAAAGCCATTAGATTATTCACGCAACGATACTGGTTTTGCTAAAAACCGTCGTGGTGTGTTAGTTTACTAAAGCGTAAAAAGTGCAAGGCCAACCGTTATCGGTTGGCCTTTTTTAGGAGATAAAAATGAAACTAGCCATATTAGTTGCGGCGATGTTCTTTACAACGGCAACGGCTTTTGCTGCACCAGCACCGGTTTCGGATGCATCTGGTGGTTCAAATGATGACAGAATTTCAAGATTAGAGCGCATCATTAAAGCAAAGCAACAAGGCGAATTCGACATGCAGCGTCGTATGGATGCATTGCAAAATGAAGTGTTGGATTTAAGAGGCATTACTGAGCAACAAAATTATCAAATGAATCAGATGTTACAGCGTCAACGACAGCTGTACGAGGAAATTGCTAATCTTACTGCTAAGTCATCAACCCCAGCAGCACCAGTTCAAGCTGATGCCACTACGGTTGCCGCAGCTAGTTCAACGTTGGGCGAGACAGGAAGCTATGAGGCCGCTGTGAACTTGGTCCTTAAAGAACGTAAGTACGATGAAGCCATTCCTGCTTTTCGTAGTTTTATATCGACATACCCAGACTCTAATTATGCAGCTAATGCAAACTATTGGTTAGGCCAGTTGTTGTACAACAAAAGCGAGTACAATGATGCGAAACAAGCATTTAGTACTGTTGTCAGTAAATTTGCAGATTCAAATAAGCGTGGCGATAGTTTAGTTAAGCTTGGCATGATTGCAGAAAAAGAAAATGATTCTGCCGGTGCAAGAGCTTTGTATAACAAAGTTCTAAAAGAGTACGCAGATAGTGCCTCCGCACGCCTTGCACAACAACAATTATCAGCATTGAAAGGCTAATTAAGCCAAAAAACAGCCTCTTAGTCTGTTTTTCATGCAAACAACAAGAAATTATAAATTTGCGCTTGCATGAGAAATTGAAAAAGGTATTATAGGCGCCCTCAGAACGGCAGAGCCTTCTGGGGTGTGTTGAGGTGATACTAACTTAGTCTACAGTTACTGTGATATGAGTTATTATTAACAATCAACACAATGGGATGTTAATTTAACAAGTCTTGAAATATAGCAGTTAGGTATGTTCCAGTAAGAATATCAGTTCTTGCA
>NZ_PJAP01000630.1:0-3704 GCF_002836795.1 Shewanella sp. 11B5
GGTCAATGGTTGTTGATGAACATGTCCACTCATAGTCATTCCCTGTGCATAGGTAATTGTACTTCAATACAAAGCCCACCCAATGGTGATGGGATGGCCTTAATGGTGCCATCATGCGCTTCGACAATATTCTTACAGATGGTTAAACCAAGACCAGCACCACTACCACGACGTGTGCGGGCACTGTCTTGACGGTATAATGGCTCAAACAAGTGTTCACACTCTTCAATGCTGGCACTGGGCTTAGTATCATTGATGGTTAATATTACTGTTTTAGCTTGTTGTGATAATCTTACATCGATTACCCCAGGACTGTCTGTGTAAGCCATAGAATTCATTAGCAAATTAATAAATAGCTGTTCAAGACGAAGTACATCGGCAGATAAATACACCTCAGGCTGGAACTGACTTTGTAGTGTTAGGCCTTTCTCTTCTAGGCTGGTAGCCATACTATTAAGCGTGCTCTGTAATGACTCACTGACGTTCACTCGTTGGAAATGATAACGTAAGCCACCAACATCAGATAAAGACAGTTCATACAAATCATCGACTAAGTGCTTCATACGCAGCACTTCTTGTTCAAGCGAGTTAAGCTGAGTGCTATCGAACGTTCTGATCCCTGCTTTAATCGCATCAATCTCACCACATAAAATACTCAATGGCGTGCGCAGTTCATGAGAAATATCAGCTAACCAACGATTTTTAGCACTGCGGTTTTTCGATAGCGTCATGGCGAGATGATCAATATTGGCCATTAATTGCCCCAACTCATCTGCACGCTGAGGTGATAAACGTTCATCATAATTACCTTGAGATAAATACGATACACCCAGCATAACTTGTTTGACTGGGATCAGTAGAAAACGTGATAACCACCAAGCAATTGCACTTGCAAGCAGTAAACACAATAAACCGATCCCGACACTGGTCCAGCGTTGTTGCTGTGAAAAGGCCGTAGCGGAAGAAGATTCAACTTCACGAATAGGGCTACTGTATAAATAGCCCACAATATGATCATTGAATAACAAGGTTAAGCTAATCCGATTATCCACATTGCCAATATCAACGCCGCTAATAAACTGTTGTTCAGCAGAATATAACCCCGTCGGTGGACCAGAAGGTGGTGAAAATGGTGGCCGTTGCCTTGGAGGACCTAAACGTCGATCAGGTCCCATTGGAGGCCGATTATCACCTGCAGGTCTTGGCGGTCTTGCGTCGCCGGGTCTATTTCTTTTTGGAAATGGAGCGTGAAGCGAAATGACTTGTGTTAATGTTGTTTGATTAATCGATTGCCACACTCGTGTAGATTGTTGATCTGTCATTACTGATGGAGCGGTTTGCGCTTCAGGATTAGCCGCATAAAGTGTCAACAGCTCATCCGATAAATGCTGTAAACGCTCTTGTTCTAATCCGTTGATATAGTCTAAAAAACCTTGGTCAAAACTCCACCTCGCTAACGATAACGTGGCGATAAGTACAATACTGGTAAGGCCAACGAAGGCCAAGAAAAGCTTTTGAGATATTTGCATAAAATACATTATAACCAGCTATATAAGCACAAACTAGTCGCGATAAATAACTGATAAAAATCTCCTCAAATTCTGCACAATTACTCCACATTGTTAGGTTATATTGACTTTAGTTACCTAACCAAGGAGTGTCACTATGACCCTGAAGCCAATCTATATTGGTGTACTTAGCTTTATGTTATTTGCATCTTTCGCTGCTAATGCTAATCCTCATAATAGAAAACCACCTAAAGAAGCTGTTGAAGCCTGTGCTAACAGTGCTGAAAATGATCAGGTTAGTTTTGACACTCCGCGTGGCGACACCCTTGAAGCAACTTGCCAAATTATCGATGGCGAGCTTGTTGCTGTACCTGCTAATGGTCCTGATGATATGAAACAACCACCAAAACAACGTAATTAACAATCCTATGTTGCTAGGTAGTTTCATCAAAAATTGATTACAGAGAATACCAAAGGAGTATATATGCAAGTGACTAGTGGTAACACTGCGATGCAAATGACATCGACAGAGAGCACACAAAGACCTCCACGTCCTGATGGACCACCGCCACCAAAAGGCGGAGTCCCACCAGGGTTAGATACTGCGGTATCGACATTGTCTGATGATCAACAGCAATTAACCACAGACATGTTGTCATCATTAACCGACGAGCAGCAAGAGTCTTTGAAATCTATGTTAGATGAATTAAAACCACTAACGGAAGGTTTATCTGACGAGGACATCGGCAGTATTTTCTTTGAGGCATTGAGCAGTATTTATAATGGTGATGATACCGAAACGGCCAACGGTAATTCAACATCTGTGAACGTAGACATTTACGCTTAATACAGTACTCAAAATGGCAATGGTGATATTAAAGCAGCTTACATATTGTGTAAGCTGCCTTTTTGCTTACTTTACTTTAATCTCATTGACTATGTTATTGTTATTACGGAACATCGGTAAAAACTCATTAAGCTCGTCTGGCAATCGCGGTTTGCTGTACAAATACCCTTGAACCAAATCACAACCATTGAGCCGCAGAAAATCTGCTTGATCGACGGTTTCAACACCTTCAGCAATAATCTGCAAATTCAATGCATGTCCCAATGCAATAACCGCTTTCGCAATCGCTGTATTATTCACATCATGAGGAATATCACGGACAAAAGATTGATCGATTTTCAACTTATCAATCGGTAACTTTTTGAGATAATTGAGAGATGAGTACCCTGTACCAAAATCGTCAATACTCAAGGCAATGCCCATGGCGCCAAGCAATTTCAAATCACGAATAATCGCGTCTGGATCATTCATCATGCAAGACTCGGTGACTTCTAATTCCAAATGTTTGGCTGGTAATCCGGTTTCCAATAAAATCGAGCGCACTTTATCGACAAAATCATTTCTTTGCAGCTGTAAGCTGGCCACATTGACCGAAATACGTTCAAACATTTTACCTTGAGTTAGCCATTCCACCCCTTGTAAACAAGCGGCCTTTAAAACCCATAAACCAATATCCCAAATCAAACCAATCTTCTCTGCTAATGGAATAAACTCTGCAGGAGAGATATTGCCGTAGACAGGATCTGACCAACGAATTAACGCTTCAAAGCCACTTGGTGATAAATCAGACAGTTTCAACTTAGGCTGATAAACGAGATAAAAATCTTCATTAACCAATGCTTGATGTAATGCATTTTGCAGCTTTAATTGTGCTACAGCTTGCTTGGTCATCGACTCGGTATAAAAGGCATAATTATTTCGCCCATCTAACTTGGCACGATGCATAGCCGCGTCGGCATTTCGTAATAAGCTGTCGTGATCATCACCATCACTTGGGTATATCGCCACTCCCATGCTGGCGGTAAGACGCACTGATTGGGTATTATCCAATATAAATGGGCGTTCAAATACACTGCGAATACGGTCAACCGATGACGTTACAGAATCAGTTCCCATTATGCTCGGCAACATGACCACAAACTCATCACCACTTAAACGTGCTAATACGTCAAAATCAGATAAAGCGTAAGATAAGCGTTTAGCCAATTCAACGAGAATTTCGTCGCCAATAACATGGCCTAAACTGTCGTTAATGTGCTTAAAGAAATCGATATCTAAGAACACAATAGCCAGCTGCTTTTTAGCCCGATGAGAGTGGTTCACCTCTTGCTCTAACAGTGACATAAATT
>NZ_PJAP01000631.1:0-3699 GCF_002836795.1 Shewanella sp. 11B5
TCAGTAGCCCAGCGCTATATGCCGCAGACGCCAAAAATGAAACTTGTGATAAGGATATATTGGCAAAATGTAAACCAGCGCAAACAGACGAATCTATTGAGCGAATTCGTGTTCATGGTGTGCAAAACTCGGTTTACATGTTTAATAACTCAGCCGACAAACGCCGTATGGCTGCACTTGTCGATACGCCGCAAGTGATTACCGTGTTAACTCAAGACCAAATTCAAGAGTCAGGAAATACGGACTTAAAAGACATTTTGTCAGCTCAAGCGGGTGTTACTCTTGGTACTGGTGAAAACGGTAATGCATTCGGTGATCGTTATATTATCCGTGGCCACGAAGCACGTAGTGACGTGTTTGTTGATGGACTTCGCGACCCTGGCATGACCACTCGCGAAAGTTTTGCTACCGAGCGTGTTGAAATTACCAAAGGTCCAAGTTCAACATTTGCTGGCCGTGGTTCATCAGGTGGTGCCATTAATAGTGTGACTAAAAAAGCCTCAGTAGCTTACGATTTTGGTCGCGTCGATTTGGGTATTGGTACTGACGATCACACTCGTCTAACGGTGGACTATAACTTACCGATATCAGACAAAGTGGCAGTACGCCTTAACGGATTAACGGCTGAAGAAGACAAACCGGGCCGCGAAGGTATTACGAGTGAACGCCAAGGTGTTCAGTTATCGGGTGTGTATGAAGCCACCGATGCATTGTCGTTTACTGCCGATGGTTACTACCTAGACGCGAAAGATGTGCCAGATTTAGGCAGTTATTTTGATCGAGATACTCGTAAGCCGCTAGAAGATATTCCTGTTTATGCTCAAGATGGTGATTTTCTAAATTCTAAGGTCACCACGTTCACTTTACGTACCGAATATGAGTTAAATGACAGCATTACGTTGTACAACGCCACACGCGTTGGACATACCGAAAATGGCTATATTACAACAGGGATGGGCGGCACAACGCGCGCAGATACCGACCCAACAGCGCCTGGAGCAAGCACGTTAACGCTTAGTACTCACCAAGGTAACCAAGATGTTGATTACGTCAGCACTCAATTCAATTTATTTTGGAACACCCAAGCACTTGGTTTTGATCACAAGTTAGTGTTTGGCCTTGAATACACAGATGAAAATGTTGATAACGGCGTATATAGCATCACCAACAATAATGATGGTAATTGTTTGACCGAGGGGCGCCGTGGTGTATCAGAGGCTTATTGTATTATTGATGGTAACGGCAATACTGTCGACAATATCGGCCAGTTAATGAATCGCAGCTATGTTGATGGTGGATCTGATGCTATATACGACATCGAAACCGTGTCGGCATACATGATGGATACGGTTGAGTTAACCGATCAGTTAGCACTATTCTTTGGTTTTAGACAAGACAGCTTTGATTACAGTAACAACACAACAGGTCGCGATGGTGAAGTGGATTATGCCTATTCCGATACCATGTATAACGGTAATATTGGCTTAGTTTATGACATGTCTGAAGATGCCAATATCTACGCCAACTACAGTACTGCAACCAACATCAACGGCGGAGAGTCTGATTTAGGTGCTAACTGTGGTTACGGTGGTATTTGTGGTACGCAAGAGCAAGCTGCTGAAGCTGATGCCGAAATTGTTGAAAACCTAGAGCTCGGTACCAAGTGGATGTTGTTTGATGACAAAATGATGTTTTCGGCATCGATTTTCCAAATCACTAAAAGTGATGTAATGGAAAGTGTTGGCGACAGTTACTCAACGCTAGGTACACTTAACACGGGTAAAAACCGCGTTAAAGGCATTGAGTTTGGCATGGTCGGAAATATTACTGACAAGCTCAGCATACAATTCTCGGCTGCCAAAATGGATTCAGAAATTTTAGAGTCTTACAATCCAGCTAACATTGGTTTAGTACTAAGTAACTTTGCTGACGAAAGTGCTTATTTGCAACTGCGTTATGAGCTAACCGAATCATTTGTATTTGGTGGTAGCTACACTTATCAAAGTGAAATGTATGGCGGACAACCAGACACTGCAGCAGGTTATGATAGCGACAATAGCCGTTACAGCATTGTGGTGCCTAACTATCAAGTAGTTGATTTATTTGCCAGTTACAATGCTACTGAGGATTTAACTTTCCGCATAAACGTAGGTAACATATTGAACGAAGAATATTGGACTGCAGCTTATCGTTCCGGCTCATTTATGTACTTAGGTGACGCCCGTAATGCTAAATTGTCGATGACATATGAGTTTTAATTAAAGGTATTTGCATGATTGTTATTGAACAAATTCTCTCGAAACAGGATGTCGGTGCTTATCGTCAGCAACTGGCTGAATGTCCGTGGGGAGACGGTCGTAAAACCGCAATGGGAATGGCGGCGTCGGTTAAAAATAACAATCAAGCAGATGCACAACACGCTAATGTGCGCCAACTAGCTAATCAACTATTGGCGCGTATTGGCGAAACACCTAAAATTGTATCAGCGGCGTTACCGCATAAAATATTTCCGCCGTGCTTTAATCGTTATAGCGAAACTGAAGAGTATGGTTACCATGTTGATGCAGCCATCATGCGGATCCCTAATACCTCAGAAGTGATCCGTAGTGATGTATCAATGACGGTATTTTTGAGTGAACCCGAAGAGTATGACGGTGGTGAATTAGTTATTGCCACCGAATTTGGCCAGCAGCAAATTAAGTTACCTGCAGGATACGCCGTAGTATACCCGTCGAGTAGTTTGCATAAAGTGACTGCAGTAACTCGAGGGCAACGCATTGCAGCTATTACGTGGATGCAAAGTATGGTGGCCGATGTGACTTTACGCCAAACCTTGTATCAGCTCGATCAAAGTATTCAAAATTTGATCAAAGCCAACAACACAGACCGCGCTGAGCTAGATAATCTACATAATGTGTATCACAATTTAATTAGACAGTTTACCCAGCTGTAAACGCAATCACTGGCTTTTAATTGCTCGCATGTTGGGAGCATTTAGCATAATTAGCCAGGCGAGGATGTGATTAAATAAGGTGGGAACGCAAACGGAATATTCTCTGTTGAATATACGGTGATAGTGCGGTTGTTAACACATGCTATCACCGTTTATCGCGCTAACTTACCACCATTTGGCCAGTATAAAGTACAAAGTTACGTAGCATGATAACGCCCAATAAGCTCAGGCACGCAGTTCCGGCAACATAGGAAAACTTGCGTTTTGAAGTGGCGTTCATAAATAAATTCATCGCTAATGGGGCAGACAATCCTAATCCCATAATCCCGAACCAAAATATTAAACCCCAAAATCCTTCTCCAATCGCGTTTAATGCCGCGACTTTACTTTGACCACCACTGAGAACTAAACCCATAAAGAAGGTAAAAATAAGGAAAATTTCTCCTAAAATCAATGGGATTTCTACTCTATGGATAAAACGCACTTCCTGACCATTAGGGCTGCCTTTGAGTAACACTCCGCCTAATAACGACGCCGCGGCACCTGAAGATAAACCCGATGCTAAAAACAACAAAGGTAACACAGGGTTATTTAGCATAGGGAAGCGTGGCTGAGCCGATAATAAAAATCCGGTATAGGCACCTAGCGACACAGAAAAGATGATCAACAACCCCGTTATTCCAGCTTCATACTTCGCGAGCATTGTGGTTGTTTTACACACTATCGGGAAGCGAGGTTGGCACCAT
>NZ_PJAP01000632.1:0-3691 GCF_002836795.1 Shewanella sp. 11B5
ATTCGTTGGCTTAAATCGTCAAAAAACTCTTTGGCTGTTATCACTCCAGCGCGTAACAACAACTGATTTTGGAAATAACTGGTGGAGCCTTCAGCCATCCACAGTAAATCGGTCATATTTTCCGACTGATAATCATACGGAACCAGCCCTTGAGGTCTGTAAGCTTTAACATTCCAGGTATGAATAAACTCGTGCGAAGCGGTACTAATAAAACGCAAATAATCTTCGCGTTCACGGAAATTAAATCGTGGTAGTTGGATAATGGTAGAGTTGAGATGTTCTGTTGCGCCACGAGCACCACTGGTTGCATGCACCATGTAAACATATCGCTTAAACGGGTAATCAGGCCAAATAGCCGATGCCTGGCCACTGATTTTAGTGAGATCTGCGACAATTTTTTGAGTATCGTAATTGCCTTCGCCCCAAAAAACCACGTCGTAATCACGACCATCAGCCTCAAAGCTGACATGCTGGTTTATGCCGGTTTCTATCGGCGAATCAACTAACACATCATAATTGGCCGCTTTAAATGAATGTGATGTGTTGCCCTTATCCATGCCAGAATAGCTTTTCCAACCTTCTGGTACTTCCATGTTGACAGTAACAGGTTGTTGACGAAATTCAGGGCTATACATAAAGACACCACTGGCATCTAAAAAAGCATGACTACTATCAATGTGACGTAAACGCTCACCAAGCTCATTGGCATGCAATTGATATGTCACCTTCACCGATGTAGGTTTAGTTAAGGCGATTTGCCATTCACCGCTGGCGGTACGCTTCCAAGGTAATGACTTCCCTTTGCTGTCGGTCGCATGAAACAATCTTACTCCATCTGCAACCGGTAATACTTGATAACGACCCGTTCGCCATACCGGTAAATTAACCGTTAATACGTCCGAATCCGATTGAGGAAATGAAACACTCACTTGAGCTAAATGGTGTGTAGGTTGATTAATATCGATATGGTAATCGACATCTGCAAGTGCTGGCATTGCCCAACTCATCGAAAAAATGACACTGCTGGTTAAAATTGCAAGAGAAGTAGGTTTCACTCTAGGTTCCTTCTGGTATGATTCTATTGTTTTTATTTTAAATTCCGAACAATTATAACGATCTAGACTCATTAACACAGTGGCAATTTGCAACTTAGTGAAAAACACTCTCTACGAACATCAGATCAACGTACGTTTATTTATTCATATCACGTGAAATGAAGCCCACGTTAACTAACACTATAAAAGGTATTTCTGACTATGCTGCGTTGCTTTTCTTTGGTCATATTATGTTCGATACTATTAAGTTCAATGGTTTCGGCAAGGGATATTGAGCAGCAAGAAATATTGTTCAAAGAAAATCCACAAAAGCTTTATACAAAGCTAATGAGGGCCACCGAGTTCCCGTTACAATTTTCAAATAATGTGGAGTTTGAGCAAGCCGCTAATGAATTAAGTTACCCTCCAAATGAACTCCATCGTGATTTAGAGCTATTAGCTAGGCTCAATTTAGAAGCAAAACTGACATCGCCAACTAAATATCAAGATGCCGAATTGCTCATAACACAATTAGACGCGATAGCATCAACAACACTTGAACAAGCTGTCGTCATTATGCTTAAAGCGCGGATTAAAGGGCGTCAAAACCAAGAATATAATCAGGTAATAGTTGAATATAATGATGCGCTGAATATGGTAAACACAGATGTCAGTCTAGAAAGCACGCTGTTTAAATCAACGCTTCATGAACAACTCAGCATGTTACATTCACTGCTCCTTCAACCTACTCCAGCATTTTCTCACTTAAATCGTTACCGCGATATTGCTTACCAATTACACAATAATTATTTTATCTCCGATGCCGAAACCCAGTTAGGTCGTTATTACAATCTTAATGGCGATCAAGCCAAGTCACTACAGCATTATAGTGAAGCATTTCGTTTAGCTAATAGCCTAGACTACCCAGGAATTAAAGCACATACACAACTTAATCTTGCGCGTACATACCGAGATTTAGAACAATGGGATGATGCACTAAAATATGCTCATAATGCGGCCGAAATACTTCAAGCGATAGGCCAAGATGTCTACTTAGCCGAGACCTTAACGGTTATCGCAATGATTTACGCAGGCCAAGATCAATGGAATAAAAGCATTGACTATTATTTAAATGTCCAGCAAGTCAATGAGCGTATGGGAAATGAAATAGCCATAGGACTCACCTACAACAACTTAGGCGAAGCTTACTTCAAATTAAATAATATCCAAGCAGCATTGAACGTAATGCAACGTGCAAATGATATATTTAGGGCTCGAAAAGTAGAACATTACTTAGTACACAACGAACTACTATTTGCCCAAATAAATACTAGTGAAGGCATGTGGAATGAGGCGATTGATCATGCGAGTAAGGCTATTGAACTGGCTAAAAAGAAACATTTAAATGATGTGCAAACAGAAGCATTAGGCTATTTATCTACCGCATATCGAAAAACTAACAATCCCAACGCAGCACTTGCAACAGTCGATGCCATTGTTGAACTGATCAATACATCGCAAGAAAAATCCGAACAAACAAATGATTTCTCTGAACTCACTGAACAAAAACTAAAATTCGAGCTGGGTTTATTGCAAAATAAACTACAACAACAAACTGCGAAAAATAAATACAATCAATTTATCATTTTAGTATTAATTCTCGGTTTTAGTATTGCGATTATCGTGTTGATATTTATCTACAGAAAATTTCAGCAACGAAATACTTTATACCTTAACGCCCAACGTTTAAATACCATAGACCCAATAACACAAGCACAAGGTTACAGGGCGTTTATTCAACGGATAAGCACACTAAAACACACAGAATCTAAAACGCTTGCGTTAGTGAATATTAATAAATTAAACAATATTGATATTCAGCTTGGCCTCACTGAGTCTGTAGCATTAATGCAACATTTTAATAGCCAGTTCTGTAAACATTTAGATACTGAAGTGTTTATCATTCGTTCAGGATTAATTGCATGTTATTTCGATAAGCAATATGACGCCGAAAATATCTTACATGCTGTCATTGAGTGTCTTAAACAATTACAAGAGACCCAATTTACCATTCCTAACTTTGCTAGCCTATCCGCGGTTCAACATGCCAGTATTGGCCACATTAATTTACCATTACTGGGCAACCCAGATGCCAGCATCAGTGCAGAATTACAATTTGAAACATTGCAATTCGCACTAGCTGCAGCAATGGAGATAACAGAGCAACCCGCTTATGTTTCATTGCGACCACTTAATTTTGCACCAGCGGCTGTTTTTATGCGCCCACTATATTTAAATCTGACTCAAGCACTTAATCGCGGCATCATTCGTGCGGAAAGTAATCGTAACACCCAAGATATCAACTGGCCGAAAAACTAATCGTTTAATAAATATGCAATTGTAGCCAGTTATGAGATTTTGTATGGTAATTGGATTTGCTGCACAACATTATTGAGATAACATTACTATAATGTTAATCGATGATAGGTTAGTTACTATAAATTCCATTTGCTGTCTAAATTAATATCCCAATCACGGCAATAGATGCCTTTAGTTGAAAATGAGAGCAGGCACTGCAAAATGAAAGAGTCAAATACAGCGATAACTCAAATTTCGTTGATGAAGCAAAAGCTCCATGCAGCTAAACTTGCTCTGGA
>NZ_PJAP01000633.1:0-3689 GCF_002836795.1 Shewanella sp. 11B5
TCTATTTTACTTACTGTTGTTTAGAATTGTCTTATGCAGTGAATATTTTTAGAAAGGCTTATCCATGGACGTCCTAACACCAACACCATTTACGAACCCTTATGAAGCATCACGCCCCAAGATGGCGCTGATTGCTGAAGGTGGTGGTCAGCGAGGGATATTCACCGCTGGTGTGTTAGATGCGTGGTTAGATAATGATTTTGATCCCTTCGATTTATTCATAGGCACATCTGCAGGTTCACAAAATCTCACGAGCTTTTTATCTCGCCAGAAAGGCTATGCCAAGCGGTTAATCCGTGGATTATCACGGCATAAGCGATTTTACCAACTGGGCCGAGGATTAGTTGGAGGAAATGTTGTCGATTTGGATTGGTACTTTGATAAAACGACTCAAGGTAGCTTTGCCTTAGACTTTACCGCCGCCGCAAAATCATTGGGACAACGCGAGTTATTGATCACCGCAACTAACTCACGCGATCGACAAGGTTATTTCTTACGCCCAAATGGTGATAATGACCACTGGCGCGAATTACTTAAAGCCTCAAGTGCATTACCTTTTCTATATAAGCAGGGGGTTAAACTTGCGCCCTGGTTAACCGCCAGTGCTGCTAATCAAGTTCATACCAACTATGATTACCCTCAAGCTGACTTTTACCTTGATGGTGGACTGGCTGCGCCGTTACCAGTTCGTGAAGCATATCGTCGTGGAGCGCGAAAAATTGTGGTTATTCGTACTGTTAATGCAGATTTTCATGCTCAATCTGCTTGGGTACATAAATTAAAATCATGGATTTGTGTGTCAGGTTATTGTCCCAAAACCATAGATTACTTGGCTCAGCATGAACAAGCTTACGAACAAGAGCTCGCGTTTATCGCCAATCCACCTGATGATGTCGAGATCATTCAAATTTTTGCTGATGATAATCTTCAAAGCAAATTGTTGGGCAGCACAGATATGGACTTACGCCATGATTATCAAACGGGTATTACAGCAGGTAATGCTTTTTTACACACTCAAAAGGCATTCTATTCAACACATTCTTTGCATGCTCAGCCGCCGCTAGAGTCGCTTACGATCATGCAAAGCATGACAGCTTAAATGAATCTGGTTTTGGTTTTGCAGCCAACGCTGAGGTGATTATATTGACTCAATAATTCACTTTGGGTTGAATTTTTTAATGTTGCAGAACGATTTGACGGTTAATGTTAAACATCAGTTGTTCAACACTGACTAACATTTGGTAATAGAGGTTAGGAGTCTTTCTCAAATAAGGTAGATAAAATATTTTTGCGATATTTACCCAAACAAAAACGCACTCGTAAGAGTGCGTTTAGTTGTTTCACTCACTAAAGATGATTAGTGGCGGAACATCGCAGAGATTGACTCTTCGTTACTAACGCGACGTATCGCTTCAGCTAGTACTGCAGACATTGTTAGCTGGGTCACTTTCGCCACTTTTAACATTTCAGGGCTTAATGGCACAGTGTCTGTCACGATAACTTCATCGATAACAGAGTTAGCAATATTTTCAGCAGCATTACCTGAGAATACCGGATGAGTAGCATAAGCGAACACGCGGTTAGCGCCATGTTCTTTCAATGCTTCAGCAGCTTTACATAAAGTGCCACCAGTATCGATCATGTCATCAACGATGATGCAATCACGGCCTTGAACATCACCAATAATATGCATTACTTGAGCAACGTTAGCTTGTGGACGACGCTTATCGATAATCGCAAGGTCAGAGTCATCTAATAGCTTGGCAACGGCACGAGCACGAACTACACCGCCAATATCAGGAGACACAACAACAGGATTTTCTAATTTCTTTGCCAACATGTCTTCAAGTAACACAGGGCTACCGAACACGTTATCAACAGGGACATCAAAGAAACCTTGAATTTGCTCAGCATGTAAGTCACAAGTCAATACGCGGTCAACACCCACGCTTGACAAGAAATCTGCAACAACTTTTGCGGTAATTGGTACACGTGCACTGCGTACACGGCGGTCTTGACGAGCATAACCAAAGTACGGAATAACGGCAGTAATACGACCCGCTGATGCACGACGTAGCGCGTCAACCATTACAATAAGCTCCATGAGGTTATCGTTAGTTGGTGCGCAAGTAGATTGGATGATGAACACATCCGCACCACGTACATTCTCGTTTATTTGAACACTGATTTCACCGTCGCTGAAACGGCCTACAACTGCGTCGCCAAGTTTGCAAAATAAACGGTCGGCTATCTTGGCGGCTAGATTTGGGGTAGCGTTACCAGCAAAGAGCTTGATGTCGGGCACTTTATGAACCTCAGGTGTTTGCTTTACGATTAAAGGCTAGATCAATTTTACGTGTTGTCACTCAAAACTGACCCAGAAGAAATAATGTTGTTAGAGCTGCTCAAGCCGTATTTGTAATGGCGACTTGTTCATCCCCTTTGCGACAAAACCTTGCATATCAGCCGGTAATTTGGCTAAAGCGTCAAGGGCTTGTTGCGAATGTGTAAATTCCCCGAACACGCATGCACCTGTTCCGGTCATTCTCGACGGCGCATATTCTACCAGCCAGCTTAAGGCATTGGCAACTTGAGGGTGCTTAGTTGTGACCAGTTTCTGACAATCATTGCTCCATTGTTGAGTCATTAAACTGCTCATATCCAATTTTGGTGTGTTACGTGGCAAATCAGGATGTTGAAAAACGGCCTGGGTTGATACATGTACATCAGGGACAATAACTAAATACCATGACTCGGGTGGTTGTACTGTGATCAACTTCTCACCGACACCTTCGGCGAACGCAGATAAACCATTAATAAAAACAGGGACATCCGCGCCAAGCGTTAAGCCAATTTCAGCTAGTTTATTGGGTGATATATTGGTTTTCCATAAGGCATTTAGCGCCACTAATGTGGTAGCTGCATCAGATGATCCGCCACCTAAACCACCCCCCATAGGCAACAATTTTTCTAACCAAATATGCGCGCCGCCTTCATATTGGGTGTAACGCTTGAGTGATTTTGCGGCCTTAAGAATTAAGTTATCGCTGTCAGCGACAGAATCGGACATCGTAGAATGGAGAATTAAATCTGGTGTGTCTGTGATATGAAAATCAAGGTAATCACAATGGTCAATAAATTGAAATAGCGTTTGTAGTTCATGATAGCCATCGGCTCGCTGGCCAGTTACATGCAAAAATAAATTCAGTTTTGCAGGAGCTGGCCAACTTTTGGATATCGCTGATTTGCGAGAGTTCGTCGATGTCATATTTTGTTAACTACCTTGTTATTAGCCAGCACTGAATATTAAACCCTATTTTGTTTTGGCTGCTACCGCTGTCCATTGATTAGTTTGAATTTTTATTTGCACATCTTCACGCTCAATCTTCAACAACCTAGGCACCTGCGCGCCGCTTTGTTGTTGCCAACCGAGAAAACTGACCACCCAATTGGCTTCAGGGTCGTGACTGATTAATTGTTTAATTGTGCCATCAGGATTATAGCTGACAATTTTATCATTGCTGCCAATTTGACCTGTGATCCATAAAGGAAGGCTATCAAGTGGGATTGACCATCCGCTAATACCGGTCAGTAAATCTTGAGCATTACTGTCGCGATAGGTTTTGCCGTCAACGTCAAGTGTTGCCATACCTTGATTTGTCTTAAGGGTTAATACTGTTGTGCCTAAT
>NZ_PJAP01000634.1:0-3680 GCF_002836795.1 Shewanella sp. 11B5
CTATGCTGAAAGCATCAACACCAAAGCGACATGCTGCTAGAAAATTTAAATGCTGTAGGGCTAAGATGGTAAATAAAGGCAGGACACTTAATGAGAGTGGTAGCGAGTATTCACCCCCGTTACCACTCAAAATGCAGTTATAGATGAGGGCGCAGATTGCGCCCTAACACTGAGATGTAAAACGTTTTATAGAAATATCGCTATCACTCTAGCCGCATAAGCGTTTTACAGTTCTAAATAAGCCACTATGTAATCTAATCCACCATTAATGGCAGCAACTTGAGCATCGTTACATTCTTGTGCTGTCACGTGTGGACTGTCCGGATAAACCTCAGTAGTGGTATTGAAGTGATTGTCAGTAATCCCGGCACATAAACTGAGTTTTTTAACCGGGTAATTAATCACCCCAAATTGCTCTATCGGCACTTCAATTAATTGTCCATTGTCGTCAGGCGCAATGTGAGTCACTTTAGCCACAGAATCAATCACTGCTTTTTGGAAGGCTGGAGTTGGGTTATCACTGTCGCCGACTAAATAGAAACCATCAGGGATAATGCCTTTATCGTATTCAACGCCATCACGTGCAGACAGCAAAGGTCTAAACTCTAACTCATCAGTGTCAGTCGTTTCATGTAAATCGATATGGGCATATACATCTCCCAAACTTGCCACAAATGCCATCAGCGCGGCAGACTCTTCTGCAGGACTATTAGCATAAAAAGAGCGATTAGGATCGATGGCTTTAGGATTCCAACGGTTAACGGTCTCATAACCCCACGGGCTAACACACGGCGCGATGGCCACATTAAAATACTGAGTATAATCCTGTGCTTTAGTGGCTAAAAACTGAATAGCACCATGTACGCCGCTCGTTTCATAACCATGTACTCCACCAGTCACCAGAATGGTTTTCTTATTGCTATCCCATTGCTGAGATTTAAACGCAAACAGTGGATATTTATCAGCGTCATAAGATAATGCGCCGTATTGTACCTGTTCAAACGGACCATTAATCTGAGCCAGTTTACTCACCACTTCATCTTGATATGAGCGCTTTATGGCAACTTGTGCCAACCATTGTGCTTTGTCTGCGTCGGTCCATTTTTGACCTGGTGTACCAATTGGATACGGTGTTGAATTGCTCATATAACCTCGTTAATCGTTTATTTTATTGAGTTATGTATGTGTAAGTCACTTGTTGTTAACTGATGTTTATTGCTCAACTATTTGTTTACTTATATGCCGTTTTACTGGCTAACTGGATGGGATTTAGCAAAAATAACCAATGCAATCCCAACAAAAATAATGCCCGCCGATACACTAAGATGAAAACTGATCACTTCATCTAAAAAGAGAATACCGCCCACTGCGGCAATCACAGGTACCGTTAACTGTAAAACCGTAGCATGGGTTGATGTGAGTCCGCGCAATGCTTGATACCACAACGCATAACCAATACCCGATGCCATTGCACCCGATAACACTGCTAACAATATGCCTTTAACAGACAATACTGTTACTTGTGATATTGAGACTAATTGTGTCGCTGAGGTTAATTGAGGCAGGAGCCACACCACCAATACCATCACCACAACCAAAGGTAGGCTGCGAATAAAGTTATAACCTGTATCAAATAATGGGTTAACTGACTTTTTACCTAACAAAGTATACCCGCCCCAAGCACAACCGCTGATCGCCATTAATACTAATCCGGTCATCGAAGGCGCGCTTACGCCAGGTAATACTAAATAAGCAAATCCACTGAATGCCAATAATGCGCCTATCCACTCAAGTAGCGTTAACCGCTGGCCTTGAAAATAGCTAATTAACATCATGCTAATTTGCACTGCGGCAAACAAAATCAGTGCTCCGGTCGCGGTATCAAGTAACACATAGGCGTATGAAAAAGTCACCGCGTAGATAAACAACAATGCCCCTGCAAACATGCTGCCACGGCTAGTAGAGTTACTCACTGTGGTTTTAGTACTTCGCAACAGCATTAACAACCACAATACCAACGCACCTGCGATTAAACGAATAGCAGTAAAACTACTGGGGTTGATGAGTGCCGGAGTTTGTTGAGTCGATAACGCCATGCGACACAAAACTGAATTGGCAGCAAACGCGACCAAGGCAATTAAGGTATACAAAGCGATAGAAAACCTTGATAAAAATGCGGATAAGCTAGACATAACAGAGTTACTTAGTCGATTTTTTGAAACTAAATTTATGAGTAAACCACTGTATTACAGCCACTTGCTGTACGTGGGTTAAACCAAAGTAAACACAAATCCACGGTGAAAGGAGTAAAAACCACGGTAGCGCAGCAGTTGAGCGACCTGAAAATAATAAATACAAAAATCCGCCATAGATAATAATCACGCCCAGAATGCCTACGATTAGCATGATTTTTTTTAGCAGGTATTCTAACTTCGCCACGTCATTAATCCTTAAAAGTAAAAAAGCCACGCCGAGCATAAGCTCGGCGTGACAACATCATAACAAACTGAATACAGGGAATACCAATCACATTCATTATATGAAAGTGCTCAACGCGTTATATTGCTCTGAGCGAACAGATAATGAGCAAAAGCATCACTCTATCGCTTATAAGCGAATACCGCCGTCAATTTCAAATACACGACCGTTAACGTAATCGTTTTCGATAATAAATCGCACCGTTGCAGCCACTTCTTCTGGCTGACCTAAGCGCCCTACTGGGACCATTTTTTCTAAACGCTCTAATGCTTCTGGTTTCATTGCTGCGGTCATTTCGGTAGCAATAACTCCAGGAGCAACTGCTGCGCTGCGAATATTATGGCGAGCTAACTCTTTTGCCCAACCCACCGCCATAGCCGCAACGCCCGCTTTAGACGCTGAATAATTAGATTGTCCCATGTTACCGGCTTTAGCAACGCTAGAGATATTGATAATAACCCCAGCTTGCTTGGTTTCAATCATCGCTGCTGCGGCTTCGCGACCACATAAAAAGGTGCCAGTTAAATTAACATTGATAACAGATTGGAACTGCTGATATGACATGCGGTCAGTCACTACGCCATCTTTGGCTTTAATCATTAGCCCATCACGTAAAATACCGGCATTGTTAATTAATACATTCACTTTGCCAAAGTCTTCAACGATAAATTTAAAGCCAGAGACCACATCTTCTTCATCGGTAATGTCTAATGCATAACCTTGAACTTCAGTTACAGAACCTAAATCAGCACAAGCTTGTTCAAGTTTAGCCTGATCAACATCGATAAGCGCCAATTTAGCACCTTGGGCAGCTAAATCATGCGCCATAGCTAAACCTAACCCACCTGCTCCGCCAGTAATGACGACAACCTTATCTTTTAATTCCATCAACTGAATCCTTTATTTTTTCTTTGAAAATTGTTCAAAAATACTCGAAAAATCGCGACGGCCATGGCCTTGGCGAGCATGATTAACATATAAGCTACGAGCCAAGGAACCCATAGGTGTACTTGAATTAGAGGCGACTGCCGCTTCTTGCGACAACCCTAAATCTTTAACCATCAAGTCAACCATAAAACCACCTTGGTAACCTTTTGACGACGGCACATTTTCCATCACATCTGGGCATGGGTTGTACTTTTCTAACGTCCAGTTACCGCCGCTACTGACTTTCATGATATCAGACAACACTTTAGGATCTA
>NZ_PJAP01000635.1:0-3671 GCF_002836795.1 Shewanella sp. 11B5
GGATGTAGTAGTGAAGGCGACGGCCAACGTATTCAGGATGTCATGCTATCTGATTGGGGCCTAGAAACACTTCAATTTAGGCTCGAAGGTTCAATGTTTATCATAAGATAATAGCTGAGTTAAATAGAATAATGGTTTCAATGACAAACTGGTTATTTTTGTTGCAAGGTTAATGACAGATCAATAATGGGCTATTGCAGTCAATGTCATTGTAAACAGCTCAAAAATCGGTTTGATAACCATTTTTTATCTTGAAATTCGTTAGATAAAGTTATGCTAACGCTAGTATAAAAATGTGACTCACGGTGCATAACCAAGAGTCACTTTTTTATTTTCAAACGCCATCATAAATGTGTTTTACAGTAGATTATTGCCAGCCAATTTTCCACAGTTGCGGATCTTTAAGATCGCGCCAGTCAATTGAAAATTCTTCGGCATTCATTTCTGCACGGATAAAACATTCAACCACGTTTTGTTGCTCGTCATACTCCACTTTAGCCACAGTAAAATGCTTCAATTTTTGAACCACGTTAACTTTGGTCCACTTACTATTTAGTAATTTTTTAGGGTGAATTGGGTTCATATTCATGTTGTGTCACTCTGAATTATTAATAACGTGATTACTGGCGTTAATCACTCGGTAAGCTATTGGTTAATAATGGCTGTAGTTGGCTTAACTCTTCGATGACAATATCGGCTAAGTGTTGATAATCACGTTCAATGCCATGATTAATTAAACAGGCAATCATTCCCGCGTTGTTAGCCGCTTGAATATCGTATAAGTAATCACCAACATAGATAATCTGCTGCGGATTAATTTGCCATTGTGTTGCAATGGCCAGTAACGCATCGGGTGCCGGCTTGGCTGGGAAGTGTTCTCTGGTTAGCACGTGATCTATGGCAATATTATTTTGTGTTACCTTCATTGCACTGGCTGCAAGACTGTTACGAGTCACTATGGCAGTGGGTAATTTTGCCGCTTCAATAGCGCTAATTAGTTCGGTCATGCCTTTGATTGGTTTGGTGCTCATAGCATCTTGATATTCATGCTCAAGAATAATCTTGTTTGCGTTGGCTTGAGTGGCTTTGCAACTTAACTCGTCGACGTATTTAAGGAGGTCTATACCATTAGGGCAACCAATTTGTTGGCGAATTAAGTCAAAGTCTAAACTGGACTCAACTAAGGTGCCGTCTAAGTCGAAAATAATGCCTTTTATGTGTATTGGTAAATTCAATGAATACCCTTATGTATTAACGCATTTATCGGTCAAACTGTACCGAGTGTAACTCAATTATAAATGGACCTTGTTGTTTTTGTGCAACGAGAAAACCAATACGATCAATATCTTCAAAGTTTAATGATGGTGCATTCGTGACCGCTCGCCCTCTAAAGTTGACAGTAAAGTCTGCCGGGGTAAAAGTATGTTGAGTGAGTGTATCAGCTTGAGTATCAAAGTTAGCCACATAGGCTTCACCATAAGACAAATTCGGTGTTTTTAACCGGATTTGATATGTTTTTCCATCGCCTTTAGCCGTGAGAGTGAGTAATGATGTACTGGCAATTTGATGTAAAAAGGTTGATTCTGTCGATGCAAATCCGCCATTATTTGCCAAGGAAACATGCCCAGAAAATATTAACGCTTGCTGCTTATTCTGCTTAATCTGGCTTTGCGAAATACCGCCCATCACAGTGTCATTATTGATGTTCCACTCTGTAAAATGGCTTGGATCAGTAAAGTGAAATAGCATGTTGTCCTCACTGGCACTCCAAACGGGTTGGCCAATTAATGATAAAACCCCAGCAGCGGTAGCAATGCCTACTTGTATTGTTCGGCAGACATGTCTGTTCTTTGCATTGTGTGACACCATCATATACTCCTATTCAATATAGTTCGATAAGCACATGCGCTATAAACAATGCCGTAAAAAATGGCTTATCAGGGTGAGGGATAAGCCAAAAGGGTCTTACGGAGGATGATTGTATTAGTACATCTGGTCTTGCTGTATCAGGTGATCAATCAGATGTTATTTAAGCTGTAACTGTTATGCATTACGCGTATTTGTGAAAGTAGGTTCAGTTATTTTTAGGTTATTTTATCTATGTGCATTATCCCTAGTTGATAGGGAGTTAAATTCGACAAATAGCAATGTTGTCAGTACCCTTAATATAAGTTTTACAGAGAGCAAAATATTTTGGACCTAAATGATGTATCAACCGCTTCATCACCTGAACTTACATTCAGTGTTGTCAGTATTAATTTATTTAATTTTATCGAACCACCTTACGCTTACTACGATTTTGAAAACATCTACAGTGATAAGCAATGGCAAAAAAAATGTGCATGGTTAAGTGAGTTTATTAGCCACAACCAACCTGACATTATTGCTTTCCAAGAAGTGTTTAGCCCTGATGCATTAGCTAGGTTGACTGAGTCTTTGGGTTATAAATATTTTGTGGCGCTAGATTTACCAGAGGTCGTCAGTGACTATGTGTATCGTAGCCCAGTGGTCGCGATAGCATCGAAGTATCCTATTATTGATTCGGCTAATGTTAGCCCCGATCCGCAATGGATCAACCAGTTAGGTCTAGCTGAGTCATTTAGTTTTAGTCGTAAGCCGTTACGAGCAACCATACAGTTACCGGTGTTTGGTCCATGCGATTGCTATGTCATTCATCTTAAGTCTAAACGCAGTGGCGTGAGTCGTGACGATATCAGTGAAAGTGGCTTACATGGCGGTGCTGATTTTGTTGCACGGCAAGTCTTAGGACGTTGGGCATCCAGTTTACAGCGCGGCAGTGAATCAGCATTGCTGTGCCATCAAATGCTGATGAGACGACAACAAACTCAGCAGCCTTTTATGCTGATGGGGGATTTTAATGACACCATGGGCAGCGAACTGTTAGCGGCATTTAATAATCAATTACGCGTGTATCGCAGTGATATTGAAGACCCTGGGCTGGCTAAGCTGGGTGAAACCTCATTGATGGCTGAGTTACAGCAAAGCAGTTTGTTTGACAGCTATGAGTTGTTTATCGACGCGACCAAATGTAATGCAACATTGGCCCAAGATGAATTTGAGTCAAGCGCATTAGTGGATGAGCAACCGCATCCAGCGAGACAGCCGACACATTACTATGGCAACAGTGGTTCGGTGCTCGATTATATATTAGTCTCAAGTGAGTTTAATCCGACTCAGCAGCAAAATCTCGCTCATATCATTGATTATAAAACATTTGATCGTCATCTAGTTCGGCCTGACTATGAACGCGACAGCGACAGTACCGACCATGCTCCAGTGATGATGAGCTTTTGCGTGCGCACTTAGTGAGTGGTAATGGTGATGCTTATTCATGAGCTATTGAACTTGATGGCTACTAACGCGCAGTGCGATGAGCCCATTCTATAAATGCTAATAAAAAGCGCTGATAAATATCAGCGCTTTTTTGGTTTAACTCAATTGATTTACCATTGTTTTGGATAAGCTTACTGTAATGTTTGTTTGATCTTCACGCAGCGTTGTTCTTGTTGGCGAGTTTCAAGTAGCGCACGTCTTGCCAGTTTTGATAAACCTGTTTGTGTATCTAAAACCTGACTAATAGCATCTATATTTGCTGCACTACAATCGGTTGGAATTAATTGCGCCGCAAAACTGCGCATAAACACCGGACC
>NZ_PJAP01000229.1:0-9810 GCF_002836795.1 Shewanella sp. 11B5
CGCTGTGTATCAGAGACAGAGCTGCGAGTCGCTTAGCACCAATATTGCTAGAGGTGCCTTTAATTGTGTGAGCAATACTACTGATAGCATTGTTATCTTGTAGTGCAAATGCTTGAGTAAGTAATGACAATTGCTCTGCCATTTCTGATGCAAAATGATGTTTCACATCAATGAAAAATGCAAGCTCTCCACCAAAACGACGCAAAATAGAATCAGAATTTTCGATAATCGCTTCATCGTCACCATCATCAATCACCTCTGGTAATGCAATAGGCGAATTATTGACAGTTGAATGATAATAAGCGCTATTATCTTGGCCTAACAGATTAAGTATACAAGGTAACAAAAGAGTCATGTCTATCGGCTTACCAATATGATCATCCATACCAGCCTCTAAGCATAATGTTTTATCAGCAAGCGATGCATTAGCCGTCATCGCTAAAATAGGTAAATCATTAAATCGGCCATCGGCACGAATAAGGCGCGTAGCCTCAAGTCCATCCATTACTGGCATTTGCATGTCCATAATGACAATATCAAATTGATTATTTGACTTAGTAACCCAATCAACCCCCTCTATACCGTCTTTAGCCAATGTCACTACCGCGCCTTGTAGGCGTAATAATTCATCAATAACTTGGCGGTTAAGCTGATTATCTTCAACCACCAACACCCTGACACCTTTTAAGACTAAATGGGTTATTTTTCTAGGTTGCACAGGCTGAACTAAACCATTTATGGCTCGGTAAACGGCCTCAAGCATTAAGTTGGCGGTAACAGGTTTGGTCAACATACTCACAAAAGGTTGCTGGCGATATTGTTTGGTTTGTTCCATCACCTCTGCACCATATGCCGTCAGCATAATAATGGCTGGAGCCTTACCTGCCGGAAACATCGCTTGAATATGATTGGCGGTTTCTAAGCCATTCATATCGGGCATGCGCCAATCCATAATAATCACATCATAGTGACTGCTGGCATTTAAGCTTTGCTCTATAAGATTGATAGCCTGTTTACTATTATGAGCTTCATTAACATAAGCACCATGGGCCATTAAGGTTTTGGATAAAATTTTACGACTCATTTTACTGTCATCAACAATCAGAATATTCTTACCCAGTAAATCGATATCTAGATCGTTATTCTTCACTTCAACAATATTAAACGTCAACTCAAACCAAAAACGACTTCCCTCACCAACATTGCTCGATAATGATAATTCTCCCCCCATCAACTCAACTAAACTTTTAGTGATAGCTAATCCCAACCCTGTGCCGCCGAATCGTCTTGACGTTGAAGACTCTGCTTGAACAAAACCTTGGAAAATTTTGCTGCTTTGTTCAGGACTAATTCCGATGCCAGAATCAGTAATCGAAATAGTTAAATTCACTTGATTCGCAGTACACTCGTTACAGTGTACCCCAACAATAACATGACCTTCAGAGGTGAATTTAATCGCATTACCCGCAAGATTTAACAACACCTGTCGTAAACGAAGTTCATCGCCTTCAAGCAAGTACGGAATGGCAGGATCTAAATCAAAAATGACTTCTAAATGTTGACTGTGTACGTTGGCCGCTAACATCACCGCTAATTCGCGCATTAAGGTTTCGAGTTGAAACGGATGCAAATCAAGTTCTAACTTACCAGCATCAATTTTCGAAAAATCTAAAATATCATTTAATAGCCCTAATAATGACTTCGCTGCAATCTCCGCTTTAGTGACATAATCAGCCTGTTGGCGGCTCATATCAGAATGCTGAATAAGTTGTAGCATGCCTAATACCGCATTCATTGGAGTGCGAATTTCATGACTCATATTGGCTAAAAATGCCGATTTAGCCGCACTCGCTGCATCTGCGGCTTGTTTAGCCAAACGCAAAGTTTGTTCTAACTCGCGTTGCTCTGTAATGTCACGATTAATCCCTACCACCCGCACAGGTTTGCCTGTTTTATCATAACTAATTTGGGCCCCGGCATGAATGTAGCGAATTTGATTCGAGCTGGTAATGATCCTGAAAGTCGGTTCATAAGGAATATTCAAGTCAATGGCTTGTTGTAAAGCAAGTTCTGCCATATCAATGTCATCAGGATGGATCCGTTTTTGCCAATGTTGGTAATTTAAGCCCTTTCCTGTAAGCGCTAATGGGTAATCGTACATTGCAAACATACGATCGTTCCATTGTAAATTGTCGGTGTCTAAATCTAAATTCCAAATACCTAACTCAGCAACTTCGGCAGCTTTACTTAGTTGATTACTGGCCGACACTAACTCTTCTTGCTGCTTGATCATTTGATCGATGTTCACCGCAACACCTAAATATCCTACAATCTCTCCACTGTGATCGCGCATAGCCGAAACCGACAACGACACTTGAAACTGAGAAGAATCTTTACGAATATACGTCCAGATACGCGTTTCAGGTCCTTGCGTTCTTGGCTTATAAACGAACACATCAAAAGCACTTATATCTTCGCTAAATTCTTTGGTTAACTCTTTACTGCGTTGACGTATTTCTGAAGGAAGATGCCAAATTGCAGGACTTTGCTTACCTACAATCTCCTCAGCCTTATAACCAAGTAATAACTCTGCACCACGATTGAAAATGTTAATAATGCCGTCATTACCGGTTGAAATAATCGCAATTTCTGTTGCCGCGGCAAGCACGTTTGTGAGTAAAGACGCGAGTTTATTCTTTTCTAACTGGGTATTTTTACGTTCAGTAATGTCAATCCTCAATGCGATGCAGCGAACAAGATGACCGTTTTCATCCATTACAGGGGCAATGACTGTATCAAGCCATTTAATATTGCCCTGTCTATCTCGGTTACAAATTTCATCATGCCAGGTCTTGCCAGCATGAATTGTTTGCCACATCTGTTCCCAGAAGGCACGGTCATGTTCATTGGATTTTAAAATAGAATGTTTCTTACCAATCATTTGCTCGCGAGTGAACCCTGATGTTTGACAGAAATTATCATTTACCACCAAGATAACGCCATTTTTATCGGTTTCAGAATAAAGCAGCTGCTGGTTAATATTATCAAGTAAGGTTTTATTTTCTGACAGTGCTTGCTGTAACGCTTGAGTTCGCTCGGTAACCTTACGTTCAAGGCTGGCATTTATGTTTAAAATTTGCTTTTCAGCATTCAGCTGTACCGTAATATCTCGAATGGTTTGGCTAACGCCGATAATTTTGCCAAACTCATTATAAATAGCCAGTGAGGTCATCGATGTTGACAGTAATTCATTGTCTTTTCGTTTATGTTGGCTAACAAAATTTAGTAACGATTTACCACCTAATACCTGATTAAATTTTTCATTTTCGGCATCATAGCCATCGTTTGGTACAATAAACGTTGTTTTCTTGAGGCCTATCACCTCATGTTTTTCATAACCAAACATCATTACCGCACCATCATTCCAACTGGTAATAATACCATCGCAGTCAAAGCTAATAATGGCATCCAGCGAATGTTCTAAAATATTGGCACGTCTTTCATTATCTTCCATAATGATACGCTTACGACCTAATGCGTAGCCATAAAAACCAATAAGCCCACCCAATAACAAGCTCACAATCGCACCATAACTAAACACAATTTTGGGTGAGCTTAAATGCAAACCGCTGACAAACTCAGGGTAAGCCACTAGCGACACTTGCCATTTACGTCCAAATATTTCACGATCTAATGTAACAACAAAAGATGTTAATGGATTAACCTCATCAACATGTGTTTCATAAAACATGACATTATTTTGAGCATCGGTCACATCATTGACCAATAGTTTAGTGGTTTTACGGGATAAATTAATCTGTTCAAAAACTTCATTGGCAACGAGTGGCGCATAACTCCAACCAAAAGCTTGTTGCTCCCTTAACGCCGGGGTTGCTGGAGTCAGTCCAGTACGGTAAATGGGCATTAAAATAAGAAAGGCTTGTAACGGATGACCAGTCGCCTGCACTAACGTGATTGGACCGGTTAAGCGTGTCTCACCCGTTAAATATGCTTGTTGTGCGGCATTTTTGCGGTTTTGTTCAGAGGCAATATCTAAACCGACAGCGGCGAGATTACGCTCAACGGGTTCGATATAGTCAATCACGTACCGTTCATCATCATGGGGAGTAAGTTGACGCACACTGAAATCGGGCCAATCATCAAGTTTAGCTTTGGCAACAAAACTCGCTTCATCGTTGGCTGGTACACGGCGGATATAACCAAACCCTCGCGCACCGGGGAACTCACTTTCAAAATCGCGAGTTAAGCTATATTTTTTAAAAAAATCACGAGAAATATTATCTTCACCAACGGTATAAATAACCCCTCGAGCACCTCTTAAACCATATTGATACAATACGATACGATCAATAATATTGTTAGCAACTTGCTCTGTCACCGTTTTAAGAGATTGAGTAATGATAGTGTTATTTTGATTATTAACACTTAAAGCAGTAATAAAACTGATGACTAAGCCACAAGAAAATACTCCAATACCCAATTTAAGCGCATTTTTATAGCTAGATAGTCTGGTCATTTTTATCATTAGTTAAGAGTCACAGACATTAACTTTGGACGACAAATGCTTTTTTTACAAGCTAGACATTGAAAAATATAGTGTTTCCGAAATTGATTACGAATCTAGACTGCTACGCGGATAGTGCGCTGCGCTTCTAGGGCGGACTACGTCCTGCTAAGGACAGCAGAGCTGTAAAGCTTAGACGCTAGGTTTTAGTGCGCTACGCTTCTAGGACGGACTACGTCCTGCTAGGGACAGCTGCGCTGTTAAGATGTTATAGAACCGAGTCAGCTAGAATCTAGTCATCTAGGCTTGTGCTTTTATAGCATCTAGCAGCGTAGCGCTCTAGTCACCTAGGCTTTGCTTTTATAGCATCTAGCAGCGTAGCGCTCTAGTCACCTAGGCTTTGCTTTTATAGCATCTAGCGCTCTAGTCATCTAGCTTCTAATTCCAAATTATCCCGCTCTAACGCCCAACTGTCGTTTCGGTTAATGCGTCAAACTGAATGATATAATAGTGGCCGTCACTTTTGTCTTGCTGGTTATTAACCGCTGGAGACTGATGTAACTTATTCACCGTAACTAACAACTTACCATCGACCGTAGTTGAAAAGCCGTCAGACCAACTGAACTTGTCACTATCTTGATGCAAAATATGATATTGACGATCTGTGTCGATATAACCGACAGCATTATTGCTTATATCAGTAACATAAATGTTGCCGCCATTATCAATGGTGATGCCGTCGCTGACAGGCTTATTAGCATAAAACTCCACTTTGCTGCGTAACATATTGGCCGATAATTTAGCATCTAGTAGATATTGAGTGTGCACCCGATATAACTTCTCACCACTTAATGCACCAAAATAAACCCACTCGTTATTAGGGTCTATGGTCAGTGAATCAACCCCAATACGAATAGGCTGGCCACCGATAGATAAAGTATTGCCATTAATCACCGTATCAACATTTTCAGGACGGGTATAAACGCTGCTATCTAATACTCGTCTTGCTGTGCCACTCGTTAAATCAACCACAATTAATGCCGCATTACTGCCACCAGCAGGATCGGATATATATACCGCTTCATGTTGCCTATCAACTGCAAGATCATTCAAAAATGAATTATCCGGCAATACTGGTGCCGCTAAAGAAATCATTTTATATAAACGGTTTTGTTGAGTGTCCCAACCTATAAGTCGCCCGACACCGTCAGTAGAAGCAGTTTCAAGCATCCATAAAATGCCCTGTTCATCAATCACCACGCCCAAAACAGGATTAAGATTTTGATTGAACTCTGTATTAGGGTAATCGACGATAGATCCATCTTTTTTAAGCTCAACAATTCTCGAATCAACACCGTAAAAATGATGATTACTCATGAAAACTCGCCCAGTAGATGACACGGCCACATTACCAGGGGGATGTTGGCTGTCTAACTCGCGGAACACTGAATAATCGGCAGCATATACAGTACTGATAAATAAACTACTCAGTAACACTAAAGACGCAATCACTCGCGTTTTAGATAACAACACTATTTTAGGTAGTATGTTCATTTTAGGTACCATAGCGGTTGTAGATTCAAATAAACTTTTAAACATCATAAATTAGATCCCTGCAGTGCTTTTAATGAGCTAATGATATCTTCAGGATCAAGACGGTAAGTATAATCAGCATCAACAAATGCTTTCACAATGGTGCCGTCTTTTGCAACCACAAAGGTCGCCGCTAATGGAAAATCAAATTGATCCGCACCATTATGTTTTTCTACTTCTACACCAAATTTCTGGTACAGATCACGAATAGAATCGGGTAACGAAAAGACTAAACCAAGCGCTTTGGCATACTCGGCATTCACATCTGACAAGACATCAAACTCGAGCTCATTTTTCTCTGCCGTTGAAAGTGACATATCAGGTAACTCAGGCGTAATAGCCACCAGTGTTGCCCCTAACTGTTTAAATTCAGCAAGATGCTGCTGATAGGCACGCAAGGCTAAATTACAATAAGGGCACCAATTGCCACGATAAAATGTTACCACAAGCGGTCCATTGGCTAACAAATCGGTTAAATGACGGGTAACGCCCAATGGATTGGTTAACGAAAACGCAGCCAGTTTATCACCCGCTTTAGGTGCGCTATCGATAATGCCGGATAACTTCAGGTTTAACGTCGCATCCGACATGATCGCCAATACCTCAGGAGGTAAATTGGCAGCGTTGGCATCTCGTTTTTCAGTCAGCTGGGTGGATAATGACATAATAGCGTCTCATTTTATCTTGAATATTCATTCAAGATAATCAAATCATAACAACAACGCAAGCAGTTTTTGAACAATCATTCAAGTAGTGCTATTATAGCGTCAGTAACGATTGAGGATCGATGTCATGGCAAAGAAAAATTTTGAACGAGCGGACGTATTAGATAAGGTCATCACCCTATTTTGGCAAAATGGCTATGCCGCATCGAGCATTCAGCAAATCACTAAAGCCACCGGATTAAAACCAGGTAGCTTATATTATGAATTCGATAGCAAAGAAGGCTTATTCCAAGCAGCCTTAGCACGCTATGCCACCTTTTCGATTGAGGCTATTCATCAATTAATGCAACAGGCTGACGATGTCAAAGCAGGTATTAGACAGATCCTCGACAACATTGTCGAGCAGTCAAAGTCTTGTGATTACTGCGGTTGCTTCTTAATCAAAACCCAACTTGAACTCGCCTCTCAAGGTAACGAGCTATACAAATTTGCTTCATCACAATTAACTGAGATTGAGCATGTATATCAACATTACCTGAGCCAATTATATGAGGCTGAAACAGCTAAAGCCTATGCAGCTCAACTGATGACCGTCACATTCGGTATCCGCATCTATGGCTATCAGTCAGAATCAGCAGCAACCCAAACCAACACTATCAACGCGCTACTGCCATGGTTAAAAGTTGAGTGCTAAGCTTATACGGTACCCAGTATATTGAGAGTTCCCCCCCTGCTGTCACGGGACTGAATGTGGACAGTTTAACCTCGTTGTTATTGATGATAACAGCGGTATCTTGGTGCAACAGTTTACCTATGTAAGTGGTCGCTCAACGTCAAACTTTCCAATGACCACATCATTTTGATTAGGTCCTTTTGCGCACGTTGCCCACACGTAAAAAAACAGCCTCGCAATGCGAGGCTGTTTAACCTTAAGTAACCTCAACTCGGGTTAAGAGGTGGGATATGTAAGGCAAAATGACAATATTCGGCTTATTTAATATCAAACTTGTCATTTGTTTTGCTAGCAAGGCGCATCGATGCGTCAATAGCTAACCAATTACAAGCCAAAACAACACAGTTAACAAGAAAAACGGCCGTTTGATAAACGTTTATTACCCCGAGTTGAGGTTAAGTAACTACTGTTCTTTTGTCTCAGGATAGATACTGTTCCACCACTGTGGCTCATCTTTTAACTTCATATCGAACCATGCCATAGTGGTATTCCACCAATCAAAACGGGCTTGGCGGGTATTGATGTGATGGTCTTGGTCGTTAAACTCAACCAGCTCAACTTCTTTACCTAATAGCTTAAGCGCGGTGTACATGTAATGGCTTTCACCTACTGGAACGTTGGTGTCGGCATTACCATGAATAAGCAATAACGGCGTGGTAATTTTGTCAGCATGATAAAGCGGACTTTGTTCTACATAGAGCTCTGGATTATTCCACGGAAAACTGCCGCGACTGGCCACGCCAGAATAACCATAACCCCACCAGCCATGACCCCAGTAAGACGATAAATTACTGATCCCCGCATGCGACATTGACGCCGCAAAAATATCGGTTTTTGTAGCCAAATACATGGTCATGAAACCACCATAAGATGCACCCATATTTCCCACACGTTTAGCATCAACTGATGGGTACGCATTTAAGAAGGCTTTAGTGCCCTCAATAATATCGTCAGCGCTGTACTTGCCCCAGGCATTAACATGACGGCCACTAAAGGCTTGGCCATATCCGGTTGCACCGTTTGGTTGCACAACATACACAACATAACCTTGGGCTGCCCATAAATTAAATGGCCAGCGCCCGGTAAAGTGACGCCCTACAGGTGAGGTACCGCCATAGTAATACACTAATGCGGGATACTTTTTACTGGCATCAAAATCGGCAGGTAAATAAACACGGCCATCAATGTTATGCCCATGGGTATTGGTAAAATCAAAATCTTCAATTTTACCTAAACGCGTGTTGGCATAGCTCAGTTGTTGACTATCAAACAGCAACTGTTTACGGCTTGAATTAACCTTCATTTTATAGGCTTTTTGCGGAGCAGTGGCAGAGGTACCTGCAAATACTAATGTGGGTGTAGATTGCTCAATGGCAACACTAAAGCCGTCGATCATATCCACACCAGTGTCTATTCGATTAAAGCGTGTTTTGCTTTTATCAAATAAATACAAAGGTGCACGGTCGCCTTCGGTTACCGTCACAATTAAATCATCATTTTCAAGCTTGGTGATGCTGCCTATGGAAGGATCAAACTCTTTACTAAGTGCACTGACATTGCCTTTAGCATCACACCAATATAACTGACCATCATAATCATTCACTTCAAGGTTAGGATCTTGTATTCCTGTGCCGTCCATAAAACGCGGCCCGGCGGTAATATACATACCGTCATCAGCATATAGTGCACTATTAAAACTGCGATATTCACCAATCATGGTTTCGCTTAAATCAGCTAACGTCAGCTCAATAAGCTGCGTTATTCCATGGGCTGGCTGTGCATAATCCACTGGCGATCGCGTTAACAATAGTTTGCCTTTATCTGCATTACTGTCTAACAAAGAGCTGCTGACTTTGTTGTCTGTAAGTTGACGGATAAAGCCCGAGGCAACATCTACTTGATAGAGTTGACTGTTGTTACGCCAATAACTCCAACGGTCTTCTAATGCTTGAAAACGTTTTGATGTCGCTTTGTCGTCGGCTTTAAAGGGCTTTTCCCAGCTAAATAACACAGTGTCACCTAACCACTGTAGACCAGACACATTGTCCATATCAGTCGCGACTAAGTTAATGCTCAAATCAGCAACATTAAATAATTGAATTTGTTTGTTAGCCACAAAGACGAGCTGTGAAGAGTCGCTTGACCAAACCGCACTGCTTGGGCGGTTATCTTGCCAGCGGTACATCACGCTGTTGTCCGATAATTTACGTAACTCGGTCACTTGAATCGGCGTATCGCCTTGGCTAGCTTGGTATTCAATGGTCGATTGTAGTAAATACTTGCCATTAGGTGAC
>NZ_PJAP01000636.1:0-3670 GCF_002836795.1 Shewanella sp. 11B5
ACAAAAATATACTTAAACCAATAATAAAAGCCTGCTTTTTACCATGCTCTATTTCGGCTAACGTTTCCTCACGTAGGGTAACGGTATCATTATCTGTTTGATGGATTTTCTCACGTAACTCGGCCATTTTACCGTCTTCGTCCGTTAAACCAAATAGCACTTCTTTATCAACTAATTTTTTAAAGTTAACTTGGTAATCTTTAACATCTGCAGTCAATAGCTCTTTTTGAGAAAACATTATATTAGACTGTTGTATTTGAGTTAAAAAACGGGCGATTCCGTCATCAAAAGCTTGTATATATTTAGGGTCACGGCGGAGCATAAAGTCTTTCTCACTTCGACGTAGCTGTAGCATCGCCACCAGCAAAGCATCCTCTGCATTATCACTCAGCACAATTTCGACTTTTTTAACCGCTGAACGTAAATCACCATATAAACCTGACTCTGGAGTTAGCCCTATCTCTACTTTTAAGGCAATAATCTCGTTGAATATCGTTTTATAATCGTTGAGGTTCTTTTTAAAATGATCTAAAGCATCGACATTCATGCCTTGATGCTCTAGCGCGACACGCACTTCGGCCATATAAACCACAATATCATCCATGCTATGTTTAAATTTTTCAATATAAACAGTGTCTGCACGATGGAGAAAATCCTTTTCTTCAGTACGTAACTCAAGCACTTTCTTTTCAATTTCAACAATACTGTTTGATGCTGTTGATAATTCCAACAGGACTGATTCAGAATAATTTTGTAACCCGAACATCGCGAGTACTGAGGAGATTGAAATGAGCGAACTTAAAATAAGTTTCGATCGAATAAGCATATTTTCTACCACCTAAAAGTAAGATTTAACGTTACTGTTATTATTGTATGATCTGATAATGATTTTTAGATCAATCTAGCAACATAAGTATAGCAACTAGTTATCGGCTAATATAAAAAAATCTTAAACATATTACAGAAAAGTGATTATTTATAACCACTCATATAAACCTTTTGCCGACTTGAGGCTGTCAAATAACTACACCATCATATTGGACATGTTGTGACATTAAGGATGCCGCTATTAATCAGTCAACAAACGAGCAATTAAGCCACTTAGCGGCACTTGACGATAATCAGTTGGTCGCAATAGCGGTTACTGGATGCAAGCAGGCATTCCAGCAACTCTATAGCCGCCATCATAAGCGGGTTTACGCCATTTGCTTTAGATTGAGTGGCCAAGCTCATCTTGCTGACGATATGACTCAAGTCTGTTTTATACGCTTATGGCATAAATTGGACCAATTCAGAGGCGACAGCCAATTTACCACTTGGCTGCATCGGTTGTGCGTCCGTCAAGCGATTAACGAGCTAAAGGTACAGCAATCGTGGTGGCGACGTTTTATACCGACAGAGCAACTTGAGCCGCAGGACATACCCACGGTTGCCTTTGATGAGTATCACCAATTGGATAAATGTATTGCAAAGTTACCTCAACGGACTCGTATCGTATTTGTACTGTGTGCGATTGAAGGTTATCAACATAAAGAAATTGCCGCCCTACTCAACATTGCCGAGGGCACCAGTAAAGCGCAGTACCATAATGCTAAACAATTTTTGCAGGAGATGCTTGCATGAACCAGTCACCGCAAGACCTCGATAGTCTAATCAAGTCATTGCCGCTAGAGATGCAACCGACAACCGATTTGTGGCCAGAGATTACAGCTCAGTTGTCGCCTCAATCTCAGCAAAAAACACATCTGACTCGACCTTGGCTTATTGCCGCTAGCGTTGCGGTTTTGTCTTTGCTAGCGATGCTGCTTTGGCAACGCCCTGATGGTAATTCATTACTGCCGCAAACAGCCACAATAACGACAACAGTCCCAGGGGCCACATTGAATACAGAGGCAACATTAGCTGAGTCAACGTTAGTCGAGTTGGTCGATCAAATCGCTTTGACTCATCAGACTCAACTGGATGTTTTTAATCAAAATCAATACACCGTGAGTTGGCAATTATCATCAACTGATGCTCCACAACAGATACAGAGCGATATTAGCCAAGCACTAGCCGAGCTGGATACCGCCTCAAAACAAGTACAAGCAGCATTGAAGCAACAACCGACTAATCAACAAATGTGGCAATTATGGCGTTGGATCATGCAACGTCAAATAACCCTATTACAGCAAGGCCAAAAGCTCCCATTTACGTCTAAACGGACATCACAAGGAAATACAATATGAGCATTCTTAAATACGTGTTAATCGTGCCGTTAATCGGTATCAGTTTTATCTCAATGGCCAAAGAAGCCGTTGACCAACAATTAAGTGTTTCTGATAACCCTTCTGTCAGCATGAAAATACAACGCGGTAATGTTGAGCTAGTCAGTTGGGATAAAAATAGCATTCAAGTAAAAGGTGAACTTGATGAGTTAAGCCAAGGCTTAACATTTGAAGTTAAAGGCAATAGCGTTATTGTAGAAGATAAATTACCACGCAGTTATCAAGGCAGTAATAAACAAGGATCACAACTGACCATTTACCTGCCTAAAAAACTTGCTTTAGATGCCGAGGGAGTATCAGCCAGTTATCAATTATCACAGCTAAATGGCCAAATATCGTTAGCGTTAGTCAGCGGCAACATTAACGCCCAACAACTTAGTGGCAATACTAAACTCACCACGGTGTCAGGCAATATTAATACCTCTGAGTTAACGGGAAAAATTAACCTAGAAACGGTATCGGGCGATATCACTGACAACAATAGCCACGGCGAAGCTGAGCTGCGCTTAGTGAGTGGCGAACTGAAAAGTCAAAGTGCCTTTACGCAATTGTCTGTCGACCAAGTGTCTGGTGATATCACCGCAACAGTTAGCCAAGTCACTGAGTTAAACATTGTTACCATCAGTGGTGATGCACAAATAACCTTAGGGGCCGATTTAAACAAAGCTCAACTCGAAACCATAAGTGGAGATATGGCGCTAACGTTTACGGCTATGCCTAACATCAGTTTTATGATTGATGGCGGCCCTGGTGGAAAAATTGACAATCAATTAACCGATGATAAACCGCTAAAACAAAAATACTCACCAGCCAAAACGTTGCAGTTCAAAACTCAAGCTGGCACAGGTCAAGTCAACATCAATACCATTAGTGGCAAAATTAGCCTAACTCAATAAGTGTAAATAACATTAGCTCGAGGTAAGCGATGCTTATAAAAGAGCGATTTTTCGCAATTGATTCTGTATTCAGAAAGTGATTTGCAATGAGCAGATAAAAAAAGGCCCGGTAATCATTATATGGTGACAACCGGGCATTTTTATATATTCAAATGATAACTACACAGACTTGACTTCAGCATCGGTTAAAAAGCGCCATTCACCTGCGGCTAAGTCAGCATTTAACTCGATAGCACTAACCGCTTCACGATGTAAATTAACCACTCTATTACCCACAGCGGCAAACATACGCTTAACTTGATGGTACTTACCTTCACTAATCGTCAATCGCACATGAGTTGAGTCAATAATATCCAGCAAAGCAGGTTTAGTCAGTCCGTCTTCATTGCGCAGCTCAACGCCATCGGCAAATACCTGGATTAAACTGTCATCAATAGGTTCGGCTAATTCCACCCAATAGCGTTTGCCACAATCTTTCTTTGGCGAAGTGATTTTATGCGACCACTG
>NZ_PJAP01000637.1:0-3662 GCF_002836795.1 Shewanella sp. 11B5
GTAATTCAGATGATTATTATTTAAACGAAGTTATTGTAGAGTGATTCTTTAAGGGTATCTATTATTATAAATGACTATTTTTTATAGTGTAATAATGAAAAGGGTATGTCCGGCTGAGATCTTTTTACTTTATCCAGCAGTAGATTAAATTGAGAAGATCAATGACGTTTTGAGTTATTTATTGTAAAAACGACGAAGCTGGATCCCGGCTAAAATGCATTGCCGGAATGACGCTTGATTTGACCCGTGCTGTATGGAGCCTTTTGACCAAAATCCAAACCAAGTTTGGACATAAAAAAAGAGTAACCGTGATGGCTCAAGGTTACTCTTTATTTTTAATTACTCTCTAATTGCGAGTACTTTTTATTCAGGAGCACTATCTACTCAGGGCTGCTCTCTATTCAGGATCTCTTTCTACTCTTGACCTCATTCTATTCGAAATAAATCTATTCTGGATCATAGTCCAATATCGGTGACAACCACTTCTCTGCTTCTGCCAACGTCATGCCTTTACGCTGTGCATAGTCTTCTACCTGATCTTTACCAATATTGGTCACACCAAAATAGCGTGATTTTGGATGGGCAAAGTACCAGCCAGATACCGCTGCGGTTGGGTACATGGCAAAGCTCTCGGTGATGTTCAAATCGATAGTTTCATCGGGTTTGAGTAAATCCCATAACAAGCCTTTTTCAGTGTGGTCGGGGCATGCTGGGTAACCTGGTGCTGGGCGAATGCCTTTATAACGTTCGCGAATTAACGCTTCATTGTCGAGTACTTCATCCGCAGCATAACCCCAAAACTCTTTACGAACACGTTCGTGCATGCGCTCGGCAAAAGCTTCGGCTAAACGGTCTGCTAAGCATTTGAGCATAATCGCGTTGTAGTCATCATGATTGGCTTCAAAACGGGCAACATGCTCATCAATCCCGTGTCCAGTCGTTACCGCAAAACCGCCCATGTAATCAGCAACGCCTGAATCTTTTGGAGCGACAAAGTCTGATAAACAGAAGTTGTCGTTACCCACGCGTTCAAGCTGCATACGTAGATGATGAGTGGTCATTTCCAATGTGGTGCGGCTTTCATCGGTATACAGTTCAATGTCGTCATGGTTGACGGTATTGGCTGGGAATAAACCGATTACTGCTTTGGCGGTAAGCCACTTTTCAGCAATAATTTGCTTCAGCATTGCTTGGCCATCGGCAAATAATTTAACCGCTTCTTCGCCAACGACTTTGTCTTTTAAAATTTCAGGGTAATGGCCGTGCAACTCCCAGCTTCTGAAGAACGGTGTCCAATCGATACGTTCAACTAAGTCTTCTAGCGGATAGTCATCAAACACTTGGCGGCCTAATACATTAGGCGTGAATGGGGTGTAGCTGTCCCAGTCGTGTTTGCAACGGTTTTCGCGCGCCGCTTCAATCGACACGATGGTTTTACGCTTGGTTTGCGACAAACGTTTCTCACGCATCATGTCGTATTCTGCGTAGGCTTCGTCGATGGTGGCTTGACGAGTGGCGTTATTAATCAGTTTCGACACCATAGGCACGGCGCGAGATGCATCGGCAATGTAAATGGCACCGTGTGGGTAATGCGGTGCAATTTTTACTGCAGTATGAATTTTAGAGCAGGTTGCACCACCAATAATTGCAGGGATGGTTAAGCCTTCACGATGGAAGGTTTTCACGTTGTGAACCATTTCATCCAAACTTGGGGTGATTAAACCTGACATGCCGATGATGTCGATATTATGCTCTTTTACTGCATCGAGAATTTTATCGACCGATACCATCACTCCAAGGTCGACCACTTCGTAGCCGTTACAGGCCAGTACCACACCGACGATATTTTTACCGATGTCATGCACATCACCTTTTACGGTGACCATTAAAATTCGCCCGTTTGACTGGCCTGCCACTTTTTCGAGTTCGATATAAGGATTAAGGTAAGCGACGGCTTTTTTCATTACCCGAGCCGATTTAACCACTTGCGGTAAGAACATTTTGCCCGCGCCAAATAAGTCGCCGACCACGTTCATGCCGTCCATTAACGAGCCTTCGATAACATCGAGCGGGCGCACGGCTTCTAGGCGAGCGGCTTCGGTGTCTTCATCAATAAATTCGGTAATGCCTTTAACCAATGCGTGCGACAAACGTTTGGATACCGGCCAACTACGCCAAGCTAAATCTTCTTTTTTGGCCACTTGTGAGCCGTCGCCTCTAAAGCTTTCAGCGATGTCGAGTAGTTGTTCGGTGTTACTTGAGTCGGCAACCGGGCAAGGTAAGTTTTGGACTACGTTTTCAACCCGTTTTTTGAGCTCTGGGTCAATATCATCGTATATGGCTAACTGACCTGCGTTAACAATACCCATGTCCATGCCTGCTTGAATGGCATGGTATAAAAATACCGCGTGAATGGCTTCGCGTACTGGGTTGTTACCACGGAACGAGAATGACACGTTAGACACGCCACCGGAGATCATCGCGTGTGGCAAGGTGGCTTTGATGTCTTTTATCGATTCGATAAAGTCGACGGCATAGTTGTCGTGTTCATCGATACCGGTGGCAATGGCGAAGATATTGGGATCAAAAATAATGTCTTCTGGTGGAAAGCCAACCACATCGACCAAAATGCGATAAGCACGGGTACAAATTTGGGTTTTACGCTCACGTGTATCAGCTTGGCCGTCTTCGTCAAAGGCCATGACAATGGCGGCAGCGCCATAGCGCTTCACTAAGGTAGCTTGCTCAATAAACTTGGCTTCGCCTTCTTTCATCGAAATAGAGTTAACAATCGACTTGCCTTGAACACATTTAAGGCCCGCTTCTATCACTTCCCATTTTGATGAGTCAATCATGATTGGCACACGCGAGATGTCGGGCTCAGAGGCGATTAAGTTTAAAAACTTCGCCATAGACGCTACGCCATCGAGCATACCTTCGTCCATGTTGACGTCGATAATTTGCGCGCCATTTTCAACTTGCTCGCGCACGACATCTAACGCTTCTTCGAACTTTTCTTCTTTAATTAAGCGTAAAAATTTAGCCGAACCAGTCACGTTTGCGCGCTCGCCGACGTTCACAAATAACGAGTTTTTATCGATGGTAAGAGGTTCTAGGCCAGATAAACGACACGCGACTGGAAGATCTGGGATCTGTCTTGGTTCATGTCTGAGTACTGCTTCACGAATGGCGCTAATGTGAGCTGGTGTACTGCCACAACAGCCGCCGACAATATTGAGCATGCCTTCTTGCGCCCATTGATTAATGACTTCGGCCATTTCTTCTGGGGTTTCATCATAGCCACCAAATTCGTTGGGTAAGCCAGCATTTGGGTGGGCGGAAACATAACATTCGGCAATACGTGACAATTCTTCAACGTACGGGCGTAACTCTTTAGGCCCTAGGGCGCAGTTAAGGCCAATCGATAACGGCTTGATGTGGCGTAAAGAGTTATAGAAGGCTTCGGTTGTTTGGCCGGTTAGTGTGCGGCCTGAGGCGTCGGTAATAGTGCCCGAGATCATAACGGGTAAGCGATCGCCAAGTTGATCAAATACTTTTTCAATCGCGAACAGGGCGGCTTTGGCGTTTAGGGTATCAAAAATGGTTTCAACCATAATGATATCGGCGCCGCCTTCAATTAAGGCGCTGGTTGATTCGACATA
>NZ_PJAP01000638.1:0-3660 GCF_002836795.1 Shewanella sp. 11B5
GCGATCATTTTTAATACAGTTTGATCTAGCTCATCTTTTTCCGATAAATCAACTCCGCGATATTAGTGCAGGTATAAACACATTTGTAGTTAACTTATTGATATTGCTAAATTTAGCTTGGTGGGTACAACAATTTGTGAAAGCGGTTAATATTAGGTGTTAACCGGATCAGATTAAGTGCATTTTTGATGCTGTACACCAAAGTGATCAAAACCCTCTTGAACCATATCTGTGAATATTAAGTTGATTACAGCTTTAGTAACCTTGGTTAACGTCGACCACATACTGTAATGGTTTGGATTGTTGCCATAGCTGATAGTTGTGACTGAATACCTGTATTACTTGCTCAGGGAAGCTTGGTGCAGCGATATGCGGTGTAATAGTGACGTTATCATAATGCCATAGTGGATGATCAGCAGGAAAGGGCTCTTGTTCAAATACATCTAATATGGCTTGGCGTTGTGGCTGTAAGGTTAATTCAGCTTGCAGCGCTTCTAATTCAATAGTGCTACCTCGGCCAATATTAAATAACATGGCATCTGCTTTTAATAACGTAAGATTAGCCGCATTTAAAATGTGTTTGGTTTGAGGTGTACTGGGTAATACGCTAACAATCACATCTGCTAGCGGTAAATAGTCGGCTAATTTATCCATCGTGTCGATGCTATCAAATTCACTAACATGACCACCTTTTCGATTAAGCCCGCTGACGGTCATACCAAAATGATGAGCTGTTTTTGCAAGGTGCTGGGCGATAGATCCGGTGCCTAATATTAATAGTTGTGCTCCTTGTAAAGTACCATAACTACCCGCTAACCAACGCTGCTGTTGTTGCTGTTGAGTGTAAACATTATGGTGGCGATAATGGCTTAGCAGGTAACCAAAAACATATTCACTCATAAGCGGACCAAACACACCGCGAATATTAGTCAGTAAATAATCATGTGGTAACGACAGATGCATTAATGCATCGACACCAGCAAAGGTAGATTGTAACCAGTTGGGCGCCGGTACATGCGGCAATAATGAAGCGGCTAGATGAGGTTCTGCTAACCAAATATCGGTATCGCTAATATTGCCGCCAGTATAATGGTCTGAATCATCAACCATCAGATCGTCAACAATTTCGAGGTTCGGCAAGCAAAGCGTTGTTAATAGTTGCCTATATCGGTCATTTTCTCTGGTCAGTAATAACAGTTTATGTGCCACATTAACCTCATTGTCGAACGTTGGATAACTAGATTATTCAAACCAACCACTATAATCGGTTGTTATCGGCATCATTGCTGCTGCGATGGCTTTGTCTGGGTAATTACTGAATATACCGTCCACACCCATCGCTTTTAACGCTTGAATATCTTGTGGATTATCAACCGTATAAACAAACACTTTGCCACCTCGCTGGTGAGCATCATCAACAATGGCTTGATTAATAAAACCAACATCAAGATTGATTGAATAGGCATTAAGTGTGGTCATTATTGTAGCTAAATCGAGCGGAATTCCAGCTAGTAATGGTGCGATCACCGCGTGCGGAAAAGACTGTTTTATCTGCGCCAAATAAGGATGGTTAAAGGATGATATTAACAGTTGTTCTGGGGTGAAATTAAGTTGCTCTAAGGCTTGAGGATATAACGCAATCAAGGGTTGTACACAGCCAATGCCTTTTAATTCGATGTTGATAGTACATGAGCCTTTGCTGCTAATACTGACTCGTTCGAGTACTTGCCACAATGTGGGGATTGCTTGTCCGCCAACCGTAAATTGAGCCAATGCAGCCTTGGTGGCTAAATGAATTAGCCCTGTTCCTGTTGATTTACCTTCTAAGCGGCGATCATGAAACACCACTAATTCACCTTCAACGCAATGCACATCCAGTTCAATGGCATTAACGCCTAAGTCGAGGGCTTTGTCCATTGCGGCTAAGGTGTTTTCAGGAGCATAACCGCTGGCGCCGCGGTGAGCAAAAACGAGCATAGGTGTCCTTAATCAATACTTAGCTTAGCCCTTGTATAATCCGGTGGATTCTTTAGGTGCATGATTAATATGAACTTCCATCTGAGGGTAGGCAAGTTCAACATTGTTGTCTTTTAATTTTTTACTAATACGCTTATGTAAATTATGGCGTAGTGGCCAACGATCAGACATGTCTTTTGCATACGAGCGTACTTCATAATCTTGTGTGTGTTGACCAAAACCCGCAAACCATACTTCGGGTTCTGGGCTGGTTAATGATAAGTCACATTCACGTACCGCTTGATGCAATAACATTTCGACTTTCGCTGGATCTGAATCACGAGACACCGATACCGTAACGATAACGCGGGTAATAGGATCTGATAAAGACCAGTTAACCAATTGTTCGGTGATAAAGGCTTTGTTAGGCACGATAATTTCTTTACGATCCCAATCGACAATCGTGGTTGCTCTAATCTGAATTTTACTGACGGTACCGGTGAGATCGCGGATCGTCACCGTGTCACCAATACGGATCGGTTTTTCAAATAGAATGATAATACCGGAAATAAAGTTGGCAAAAATCTCCTGGAGACCAAAACCTAAGCCCACTGATAATGCGGCAACTAACCACTGTAATTTTGACCATTCCATGCCCAAAGTTGAAAACCCGAACAGCATGCCAAAAAATACCACAAGGTAGCTACTCACAGTGGTAATAGCAAAACCTGTGCCTGGCGATAAATCGAGCCTTTGTAGAAGCATTAATTCAAGTAAACCAGGTAGATTCTTCGCAATAACGACCGAGAACCCGACCAACATGATGCCAAATAAAATAGACTTCAATGTAATGGGCACTTGCTGCTCAATACCATTTACATTGCTATTGGTGGTCCATAAGGTGATGCCATCTAAAAATGAGAATACCGCAGTATGTGTTTGCGCCAAAATGCCTAATAAGCTGGCAAAAAAAGCTAAAATTAAGATCGACCTGACTAAACCTAACGATTGGCTAGAGATGGTTTCTAAATCAACGACGGGTTCTTCGTAGGTTTCTATCGGCTCATTATTCATTTCGCCTCTTTCACGCTGTGCAAGTCGCTCTGCACGTTTTGCTTTGGCTCGGTCAAAAGCAATTAGGCGACGCTCGATTAACATCCAACGCTTAATGAGCTGATAGGTTAGTAAGAAACCTAAGCCTAACAGTACCGATATTTGTAGCTGTAATAGCAGCTGGAAAGCCGTGAAGTAGTAACCTATTCCCGCCAAGATAGCGCTAAATATTGGCGTGACAACTAGAAGTGCCCATACCGCTTTTTGAATCAACTCCATGTTAGTGGCGTTAGGCTTATTTTTACGATATTGGCCAATAAGTAACATGATATCTTTATACAGCAGGCATAATACAATACAGAAAACGATAAATGCACCGCGGCCAAGACTGTTGCGTACTAACGAAGTATCTAATGCTTCGGTAAAGCCCATTAAACCGATTAATGGTGCCGAAACCATGACAAATGAAGCCATGGTTTGTTGTGCTTGTTTTACAATTTTCTTGGGCCGTCTGAAGTGGCTGATCAAAATGCCTTTATCAACGGTTAATAAGTAAAAGAATTGGTAAATGAGATAACAGACACCAATGGCTAAGATGCCCACTCCAACGGCATACACCATATTTTGCTCTGATCGCGAGAATATAAACCC
>NZ_PJAP01000639.1:0-3654 GCF_002836795.1 Shewanella sp. 11B5
AGTGAGGATTACATCATGGCAGTGATAACCCAATTTGTCGTGGTCAGAGAAGGGGTGGAAAAGATGACATTTATATCGAAGAAAGAGGCTGATGCCTACGATAAGATGCTTGATATTTCCGATAACCTAGTGCCATTTCTTATTAAGGCAGACCTCGGACTTGATGAAAATAAATGCGAACAACTAGCATTTTATCTAGCAAACAATAAAGATGAGCTTTCTAACTTGCTAAAAGGCATAGTACAGGTTAAAAACGCTCCTACAGCGAAAACTAAAAAGACTGCGGCTAAAAGTACATCAGTAGAATAGTCGTATTCATCACTCATTCTTGGAGTGGGTGTCAGCTTAAGGAATGAAAATGAAAACCGAATTTTACCAAACATTAAATCGTCAAGCACAAGCCTTACTTGAAGGCGAAGATGATTTAACTGCTGCCATGGCTAATTTTTCAGCGTTGTTAAATGACAGCCTAGAAGACTTAAACTGGGCTGGTTTTTATATCAAGCGTGGTGAACAATTAGTCCTTGGTCCATTCCAAGGTAAAGTGGCTTGCACCCGTATTAATATGGGCAAAGGTGTTTGTGGCACTGCCGCAGCAGAAAATAAAACCCAACGAGTTGCCGATGTTCATCAATTTGACGGCCATATTGCATGCGATTCTGCCAGCAATTCAGAAATTGTGATCCCTGTTAGACAGGGCAATGAGGTTGTGGCAGTGTTAGATATTGACAGTCCATTACTGAATCGATTCGATCAAGATGATCAAATTGGTTTAGAAAACATGGTAAAAAGTTTCGAAACTTGCCTATTTGGTTAAATAGCGAACAAATTAGATTAAATCATGGTCGCATTCGCTGTCGCGGGCTTTATAATATGCCGCTATACGCATTTGTGCTGGATTTACTGATGAGCGATGATTAAGCTGAGAGTAAGTTTGGTTAAATTGTTAAGGTTTGTTTCAATGACTTTAGCAAACTGGCGGATAGTGATATTTTGTACGTTAAGCTTTAACAGTAAGGTTTAACGAAAGATGAACGACTGCATGGCAACTTTTATGCCGCATAATCAGTCCCTTTATTAACGTGGAAGTAAAAATGGAATCAACAGACAAGTTGACCGACACCAACGCAATTTTAGCGTATTTATATGAAACCTTTCCTTTATGCTTTATTGCAGAAGGTGAAACTAAGCCATTAAAAATTGGTTTGTTTCAAGATTTGGCTGAACGGTTAGCTGATGATTCTAAAGTCAGTAAAACACAATTACGTGTAGCACTTCGCCGTTATACAAGTAGCTGGCGCTATTTGAAAGGCGTAAAAGCAGGTGCTAAACGTATAGATCTTGACGGTAATGAATGTGCTGAATTAGAACAAGAGCACATTGACCATGCTATTTTGACGCTTAAAGAAAGCCAAGATAAAGCCAAAGCAAAGCGTCAAGCCTTAGCGCCTAAAAAGCCGGCGAAGAAAGTGGCACCTAAACGTGCACCAGCCGTTAAAAAGGAACGTCCTGCACCGGTAGCTGCTCCAGTGATTAAACTTGTGCCTGCTAAGCTAGAAGATTTAAAACAAAAACAACGCGTTAATGTTAAATTAGGTGCCACACCTGTTCCTGGTGTTGTAACTGATATTAATAAAGAGGATGTGCTTGTTCAATTAGATTCTGGCTTATCCATCAAAGTACGTGCAGAGCACATACTATTATAGAAATTTAAGGAGTACTTGTTGATGCGAAAACTTACCTTGGCCGCGTCAATTGCCAGTTTATTTGTCGGCTTTTCGGCATGGGCAATTTCACCAACGATTCAAATCAGCGAGTTACCTAAACTAGCACAAGAGCCACAACATAAAGTGGCTAGCAAGCGAGTAACAACTTTGTTTACTCGCTCGCATTATCATCGTTTTGTACTTGATGATGCATTCTCTGAACAAATATATACCCGTTTTCTTGAGCAACTTGATTATCGTCGTAATGTGCTGACAGCGGCAGACATTGCGAGCTTTAGTCAATATCAAAACCAGTTTGATAACATGGTCGAATCAGGCGATATTAGCCCTGCATTTACCATGTACGATCTAGTACAAAAACGTCGTTATGAGCGTTTTGCTTATGCTTTGTCTTTGCTTGATAAAGAGTTCGACTTTACTCAAGCTGGCGATGCGTATGAATTTGATCGCAAAGATGCGCAGTGGCCAAAAGACGAAGCCGAAGTGAATGAACTTTGGCGTCAACGCGTTAAATATGACGCACTAAATCTAAAGTTAACCGGTAAAAAGTGGCCTGAAATTGTTGAAGTGCTCGAGAAGCGTTATAACAATGCCATTAAGCGTTTAAGCCAAACACAAAGCGAAGACGTGTTTCAAACAGTCATGAATGCGTTTGCTCGTAGTGTTGAGCCTCATACCAGTTATTTATCACCTCGTAATGCAGAACGTTTCCAAATGGAAATGAATTTAAGTCTCGAGGGGATCGGTGCTGTGTTGCAAATGGATGATGACTACACTGTCATCAAAAGTTTAGTGGCCGGAGGGCCGGCGGCCAATAGCGAGAAATTATCACCAGAAGATAAAATTGTTGGTGTTGGTCAAAAAGACGGTGACATTGTTGACGTCATAGGTTGGCGTTTAGATGATGTTGTTGATTTGATCAAAGGGCCAAAAGGCAGCGAAGTCGTATTACAGATTTTGCCGAAAAAAGGCGGGGCGAATGCTAAACCTTTTGAAGTTGTCATTACCCGAGATAAAATTCGTTTAGAAGACCGTGCTGCGACGTCAAAAGTGGTTGAGCCTAAAGAAGGCCAGTATGCCAATCGTAAAGTCGGGGTGATTCAAATCCCTGGGTTTTATATGAATTTGTCACAAGATGTGGCCAAAGAAATCACTAAACTTGAGAAAGACAATGTTGAAGGGATTATTATTGACCTTCGTGGCAATGGCGGTGGGGCATTAACCGAAGCGACATTGCTCACTGGCTTGTTTATTGATATGGGGCCAGTTGTTCAAATCCGTGATGCTAATGGTGGCATTAATCAAAATCGTGATAATGATGGCGCCAGTGCTTACAATGGCCCACTTACTGTGATGGTTGATCGTTATAGTGCATCGGCTTCAGAGATTTTTGCTGCAGCTTTACAAGATTATGACCGCGCACTTATTGTCGGTGAATCGACCTTTGGTAAAGGGACTGTTCAGCAACATAAAAGCTTGGGTCGAATTTATGACATGTACGAAAAGCCAATCGGTCATGTGCAGTATACCATTGCTAAGTTTTACCGTATTAATGGCGGCAGTACTCAGTTAAAAGGTGTCACACCTGATGTGCGCTTACCGAGTGCTTTAGAGCCTGGTGAATATGGTGAGTCGGAAGAAGAAAATGCATTACCATGGGATAAAGTACCTGTAGCGCAGTACACTACTTTAGGGAATATTACCCCTATGTTGATTAACAATCTTGATGTTAAACATAAAGAGCGTATCAGCAAAGATGTAGAGTTCAGTTATATTTACCAAGATATTAATGAGTTTAAAAAACATCACAAAGACAAAACAATATCGCTTGTAGAGAGTGAACGTATTGCTTCTCGTGAAGACGATGATAAGCGTGCTCTAGACCGAGCCAATGCGCGTCGAGTTCACGAAGGTTTAGCTGCTGTGA
>NZ_PJAP01000640.1:0-3653 GCF_002836795.1 Shewanella sp. 11B5
TTATTGGTGGTGGTCATTTTCTTGTGGCAATCTCGCCGACAATTTAAACGCCGCTCTCAAACTGATTATTTGACGGGTATTGCAAATAGACGTCATACCTTTGAACAGGGTAAAAAGCGCTTTTATCAGGCTAAAAAACATAATCGATCACTAGCCGTTATTATGTTCGATATCGATAACTTTAAAGCCATTAATGATCATTATGGTCATGATATTGGCGATTTAGCCATAAAAGCGTGTGGTAGACGAGCACGCAATTGGCTCAAGAAAAACGATATTTTAGGTCGCATCGGTGGCGAAGAGTTTTTAATTATTTTACCTGATACAGAGCAAGCACAAGCCGTTGAAATAGCTGAACGATTGCGAACCAGTATTGAGTCAAACCAGTTTGTGTTTAACGATGTTAAAATGAATTTCACTATCAGTGTGTCTGTCGCGATGTTAACCCCGCAAACTCATGAGCTTGTCGACATTATTAAACAAGCCGATTTAGGCTTATATCAAGCAAAAGACAACGGCCGTAATCAAGTCGTGGTTGTCGATCATTAACCCTCCCTAAGTGCCGATGCAGTTGTTTGGTCGCTTCGGCTACTTTCTACTTAGACTAAAGTTTTACGCTCAATAAATCACTCAACAGTAATCATGTTACTGATAAATAGGTATTGATATATATCATAAAAACAATATCTTACATCAAATTTAAACGTGACATTCTTAAACTGTAAATCTTCACTGACAATTCCTATTAATTAACATCTGTATTTAGACCATTTTTTACTTGCTTTACGTTCGCGTCAACGTCAAAGTGATATCCATATTATTGATGTTAATTTTTTAAGCGCAGTAAATTGGAGTGGTTATGAGTACAGAGCAAACAGGTCAAGATATCGTTATTGTTGCCGCGAAACGTACACCAATGGGTGGGTTTCAAGGCGCATTGTCTGAGGTAGCTTCTCCAGTATTAGCTGCAACCGCTATCAAAGGTCTTATCGCCCAAACGGGGATCAGCGTTGATGCTGTTGACGAAGTATTGATGGGTTGTGTATTGCCAGCCGGTTTGGGCCAAGCACCTGCTCGCCAAGCGACGCTAGGTGCGGGTTTACCGTTAAGCGTTGGCGCAACAACAGTCAATAAAGTTTGTGGTTCTGGTATGAAAACCGTCATGTTAGCGCACGATTTAATTAAAGCTGGTAGCAGCCAAGTTGTGGTTGCTGGTGGCATGGAAAGCATGAGCCAAGCACCATATTTACTCGATAAAGCACGTAGCGGTATGCGCATGGGCCACGGCAAAGTCATGGACCACATGTTTTTAGACGGCCTTGAAGACGCTTATACCGGTGGTGCAATGGGCACATTTGCCCAAAAAACCGCTGATGACTTTGGTTTAACTCGTGAGCAAATGGATGATTTTGCATTAGGTTCGCTCGAAAAAGCCAATGCAGCGATTAACTCTGGCGCATTTAAAGACGAAGTCGTGCCAGTAACCATTAGTACGCGCCGTGGCGACGTGACGGTAGAGATAGATGAACAACCTGGTAATGCTCGTCCTGAAAAAATCCCGACATTACGCCCTGCATTTACCAAAGACGGTACGATTACTGCGGCCAACTCAAGTTCAATTTCGGACGGCGCTGCAGCGTTAATGTTAATGACACGCGAAAAAGCACAGCAATTAGGCTTAAGCGTATTAGCGACCATTAAAGGCCACACCACTCATTCACAAGAACCGTCAATGTTCACCACCGCCCCCGTTGGCGCAATGCAAAAACTGTTCGATAAAGTGCAGTGGAACAAAGATGACGTCGATTTATACGAAATCAACGAAGCGTTTGCCATGGTCACCATGTTAGCTATTTCTGAGCTGAACTTAGATGCCAGCAAGGTCAACGTTAATGGCGGTGCATGTGCAATGGGACACCCAATTGGTTGTTCTGGAGCGCGTTTGTTAGTCACATTGATTTATGCCTTAAAAGCACGCGGCCTTAAGCGCGGCGTGGCATCGTTATGTATTGGTGGCGGCGAAGCCACAGCAATGGCGATTGAAGTGTAAATAGACAATACAAGTTAAGTTCGACAAGACCACCGCACAGGTAGATGTACACGCAGCCACTGTTAGTGAGACTGACAAACACAACAAATCGCGTCACCTGTGCAGTAACTCAATACGAGTGATGTTATTCACTCATAAGATGTCCAAGGATCGAGGAAAACAACATGATCACACAAGTTAAGCATTATATTGATGGCGAATTCACTTATGGCAGCGGAGATCGCAATATTGATGTGACCAACCCGGCCAATAATAGCGTTATTGCTAAAATTAATTGCGCTACCACTGCCGAAGTTGAGCAGGCCATTCACAGTGCTAAAGAAGCATTTAAAACGTGGAAAGAAGTCCCTGTGTCTGAACGTGCGCGCGTCATGTTGCGTTACCAACATTTACTCAAAGAGCATCACGACGAACTGGCGACCATTTTGGCGCAAGAAACCGGTAAAACATTTGAAGATGCTAAAGGCGATGTATGGCGCGGCATTGAAGTAGCTGAACATGCTTGTGGTGTTGCGTCGTTAATGATGGGTGAAACTGTTGAAAACGTCGCTCGAAATATCGATACCTATAGCTACACTCAACCATTAGGTGTGTGTGCGGGTATTACCCCATTCAACTTCCCAGCAATGATCCCGCTATGGATGTTCCCGTTATCGATTGCTTGCGGTAACACGTTTATTTTAAAGCCGTCAGAACAAGATCCTATGACGCCACAGCGTTTAGTTGAATTGTTTGTTGAAGCAGGCGCGCCAAAAGGCGTGTTGCAACTTATTCATGGCGACAAAACAGCAGTAGACATCTTGCTAAGAGACCCAGCCATTAAAGCGATTTCGTTTGTTGGTTCTGTGGGGGTTGGTCAATACATTTACAAAACCGGTACCGACAATCTAAAGCGTGTGCAAGCGTTTGCAGGAGCTAAAAACCATTGCGTGATCATGCCTGATGCGAACAAGCAGCAAGTGATCAATAACATGGTTGGTGCCTCTGTTGGTGCTGCCGGTCAGCGTTGTATGGCGATTTCAGTCGCTATTTTTGTGGGTAAAGCTAAAGAATGGATCCCTGAATTAAAAGAAGCGTTAGCTAAAGTTCGTCCTGGTTTATGGGATGACAAAGAAGCTGCTTACGGTCCAGTTATCAGTCCAGCAGCAAAAGAGCGTGTACTAAAACTGATTGCTCAAGGTAAAGCTGAAGGTGCTGATTGCTTACTCGATGGAACCGATTTTACCGTTGCAGGTTACGAGTCGGGTAACTGGGTTGGCCCAACCATGTTTACCAATGTCACCACCGACATGAGCATTTACAAAGAAGAAATATTTGGCCCAGTACTGTGTTGTATGGAAGCGGATAACTTAGACGATGCTATCGAACTGGTTAACAACAGCCCATACGGCAACGGCACTTCAATCTTTACTGCATCAGGCGGCGCAGCGCGTAAATATCAACATGAAATTGAAGTAGGCCAAGTGGGTATTAACGTGCCAATTCCTGTGCCATTACCTTTCTTCTCGTTCACTGGATGGAAAGGCAGTTTCTATGGCGACCAACACGCCTACGGCAAGCAAGCGGTGCGCTTCTGCACCGAAACCAAAACCATCACAACTCG
>NZ_PJAP01000641.1:0-3641 GCF_002836795.1 Shewanella sp. 11B5
CACTGCAATACACAAGGCCAGAAGGCAATTGCACCTGTCCGCATGCAGCCAGCATGATGCTGGAGAGACATAAAGACATCTGCTGATACCAGCGTTTTACTATAACAGGCATAGAGTGATCATTTTTTATCGACTTTGAGTGGGTATTTTAACAGTGTTCATTGCATTGGGGCAATGAGCATATCCTAGCTAGATTCAGCTCTTGTCGAGTAAGTTGTACTTTTTCAAAATACCTCGAAGCTGATGATAGCTTAAGCCTAACAAATCGGCTGTTTTTTTCTGATTATATTGGCCTTCAGCTAATGCTCGTTGCAATAATTCTATTTCACTGTTTTCGGTGTATTCTTTAAAATCAATCGGGAATTCGATGCTGTTAAGCACGACTGATGTTTCCGTTTTAACATTTAACTCAGTCGATTCAGTCACAGATGCTGGAGCGTGTTCAATTGGAGTTGATTGACGCTCACGGGTTTTGACACGATTTACAGGACGATAGGGCGATGCAAAAGGATCTAAAATAATATGATCAATTTCTTGGCCATCAGCCCCTTCACGGTAAACACTTCGCTCGACGACATTTTTTAATTCTCGGATATTTCCTGGCCAACTGTGCATCATTAATTGTTCTACTGCCAGCGGGCTAAAACCACTGAAATATTCCAGCGATAGTTGTCTTGCCATGCTAATCGCAAAATGTTCAGCTAGTGGCATAATGTCTTCGGTTCTATGTCTTAATGGTGGCAAGGTGATCACATCAAAGGCTAAACGATCGAGTAAATCAGCTCGAAATTCACCATTATCAGCCAAAGTAGGTAAATCTTCATTAGCAGCACAAATAAGTCGAACATCAGATTGAACCGTTTTACTGCCACCCACTCGCTCAAATTCACCATATTCGATAACACGTAATAGCTTTTCTTGGATCAACCCGGAAGTGTTGGCTAACTCATCTAAAAACAGTGTTCCACCATCGGCACGCTCAAAACGGCCTTCGTGTCGTCCTTTTGCACCCGTAAATGCACCTGACTCATGGCCAAAGAGTTCACTTTCGAGTAAGTTTTCACTTAATGAAGAACAATTGAGTTTAATAAAACTTTGATCCCAACGAGGGGATAAGTAATGAAGTCGTTCGGCAATTAATTCTTTACCCGTACCACGCTCACCAATAATGAGCACCGGCTTAGATAATGGCGCGACTTTAGACACATGTTCTAATACTTCAAGTAGTGCATTAGATTGGCCGATGAGATTGTCTTGCTGGAATTGTTTGCTCACAGTTAGCTTACTCGCAAAATTGTTAGTGAATTAGACTAATAATTGGTGAAAATAATAATAAATGGCTTGAGTGTTAAAAGAAAGCAAAAGTTAAATATTTGTTTAAGCCTATGATGTTGTTGCATTTGTAAATGTTGGCACGTAATGTGTAATACCAACTGCGACATCCACGTTAATTTTGAGGAACACATTATGGGAATTTTCTCTCGCTTCGCAGATATCGTTAATTCTAATATCAGCGCAATACTTGATAAAGCCGAAGATCCAGAAAAAATGGTCCGTCTTATCATTCAAGAAATGGAAGACACACTTGTTGAAGTACGTTCAACCTCCGCTAAAGTATTGGCAGAGAAAAAAGAATTACTTCGTCGGATTGCTCGTGTTCAAGAGCAAGTTCAAGATTGGCAGAATAAAGCTGAGTTAGCGTTATCCAAAGATCGTGAAGACTTAGCCAAAGCCGCGTTGAGTGAAAAGCAAAAAACAGTGGGTTTATTGCAAACACTTGAAATGGAACTGCAAGTTGTTGAAGAGCATGTCGCTCGTTTAAAAGATGAAATCGCTCAACTTCAAGAAAAATTGAATGATGCTCGTGCTCGTCAAAAAACCATCATAATGCGTAAGCAAACTGCCACTTCACGTTTAGAAGTCAAAAAGCAGCTTGATTCAAGCAAAATCGATGATGCAATGATGAAGTTTGAACAATACGAGCGCCGAGTTGAAGGACTTGAAGCACAAGTAGAATCATATGATTTAGGTAAAAAGAACGTTCTAGCTGACGAGTTTGCAGCATTAGAAGCAGAAGATTCTGTGAATGATGAATTAGCAGCATTAAAAGCAAAAATGAGTGCGAAAGCACAACCTAAATCTAAAGCGTAAATTTATTCAGAGGTGAGTTATGGATATGGATCTTCTTATTGCACCAATTATCATCTTTATGGTTGTTGTGGCACCTATCTGGTTGGTTCTTCATTATCGCAGTAAGCGACAAGTGAGCCAGGGGCTCACCGAGGAAGAATTTAACCAGCTTAATGGTCTCATTGCGAAAGCTGAAAAAATGAGCGGTCGCATTGAAACATTAGAAGCGATTCTAGATACCGAATCACCAGAATGGAGAGCGAAACATGGTCCCATCTAATGGTCGTACTCTATACCGCAACCCAAAAAGTGGTAAAGTGGCTGGGGTGTGTTCAGGTATAGCAGATTACTTTAACTTTGAAACATGGCTAGTGCGAGTCATTGCTGTGTCGATATTCTTACTCGGTGGAACAGGGATTGTGTTTGTTGTTTATATTGCCTTATGGATGATATTAGACATCAAACCACAAAACTTAGACAACAAAGAACATCACAAAGATATTGAAATTAAAAAGAAAATTTGGCAAGCAGGTGAACCTGCAAAGCAAGCGTTGTTTGATGTTAATCGTCAATTTAACGGATTAGAACTCCGTTTAAGACGACTCGAAGAACATGTCACCTCAGACAACTTTGATCTTAAACGCCAAATCAATAGTCTTTAATCCTTCTAATGGGCGGTTATCCGCCCGTGTTTTTTGGGGAGCCATCAGCCATCATGAGATTTTTAGATCGTTCCTTGTTTAAAGTCAGCCAAACGGCTCAGTCTATTGTTAATCGCAGTACCGATCGTCATGTTAGATTAGCCGTCACTGGGTTATCCGGTGCAGGTAAAACCGCTTTTATTAGTGGCTTAGTAAATCAGTTATTGCATGCCGGCAAAGGTGCCAAGCACAATCCTTTACCATTATGGCAAGTGGCTCGCGAAGGTCGACTAATTGCTGTCAACCGCGCCATGCAACCCGATTTAGACATTGCCAGTTTTGATTATCAAGGCGCAATGAATGCATTATGTTCGTCACCTCCGTATTGGCCTGCTTCAACCAAAAACATTACCGAATTACGTTTAGCCATTAAGTATCAGCCTCAACAAGGTTTGTTAGCAAAGCTAACTGATACCGCAACCTTGTACGTGGATATTGTTGATTATCCAGGTGAGTGGTTACTTGATTTACCTATGCTTAAACAAGATTTTACTCAATGGTGTTTATCACAACAGGTTAATGTGACATGTTTACGTCATTCCCCCTTATTTAGCGCATTTACCCAAGCGGTAGAGACGTTAGAGTTAAGCCAATTAGCTGATGAGCAGCAACTTAAGTACATTGCTGATTTGTACCAAACTTTATTGGTCGACTTGGTTAGGCAACAGGGATTTTATCACGCTCAACCAGGGCGTATGTTGTTACCGGGCGAATACGAAAATACCCCGTTATTGACATTTTTCCCATTGCTTACCTTAAGCCCAATTCAGCATTCAGAGTTATCAGCAAGTCCAAGCGATTCAAATTATC
>NZ_PJAP01000642.1:0-3636 GCF_002836795.1 Shewanella sp. 11B5
AATTCTTCATGCATGAATTTGATGATCATGATTCGATAATTTTATGCCAATCATGTGATTTGGCAGTGAGAAAACGTGCTTTGCCTTCTAGCGCTCGCGCGCTTTGTCCGCGTTGCCACACGGCACTCTACGATTCTCCTTATTGCTCTATCAATGGCATGCTAGCATTATGCGTTGCGGCGTTAATTATTTTTATTCCTGCTAATTTATTGCCAGTACTCGAAATCCACTTCCTTGGCAGTGTACGAACCACTACGGTGCTGCAAGCTGCCGTGACGGTTTGGGCCGAAGGATATTGGGTTGTAGGCCTAGCGGTAATGGTTGCTGCAGTTATCGCGCCTGGGTTATTGATTTTGTCAATTATGGCTCAAGTTGTAATTGTAAAATTAAAACTGCACAACTCATTTTGGCAAAGAACCTATACTACATTGTTAAAAAATCATGGTTTGATATCACAAATGACCATGTTAGAAATTTATGTCATCAGTTTTCTCGTGTCGGCCTTTCAGTTATCAGACTTTTCAGATGTGTATTTTGGTATGGGGACATTCAGTTTTACGATGTTGTTTATCATCATATTATTTTTACAACGTGAATATAATCTAGAACACATGTGGAGTTATGTAGATGCCTAGTACTCCAATTACACCATCCAATGAACATATAGTGGACAGCACCAAGCAAACTGCGAATATCGATAACGAGGCGAAAACTGAGGTTTTGCCTCATATTCAGGGCAAGAAAATTGGCTTATGTTTATGCCCTGTTTGTCGCAAACTGAATGTCACCAGCAACAGTCATTGTCGACGTTGTTTTAGTCAATTGAGTAGCCGTAATTATGCCAGTATCCAACAAAGTTGGGCTTTATTGGTGACAGCGACTATTTTACTTGTGGTCGCCAACATCTACCCTATTACCTTGCTGACTAATCGTGGAGTGGTCACAAATGACACCATTTTTAGTGGTATTAGTCATTTAGTCAAAACCGGTATGTTCCCGATTGCTATTATTGTTTTTACTGCCAGTATTTTAGTCCCTTGGCTTAAAATATTTGGCTTAGCGACTTATTTAACGGCTATCAGTTTTAACTTACCAATATCAAAAAGAAAATTAATGGTTGGATTTCATATCATTGAATGGATTGGACGTTGGTCAATGCTCGATTTATTTGTTATTTCATTAACCGTTGCCTTAGTTAATATGGGGCAATTATTAGACGCAAAACCTGCACCTGCCGCGACAGCATTTGCGTTAGTTATCTTACTAACGCAACTCGCGGCAAAAGTGTTAGATACTCGATTACTTTGGGACCGCTTGGAAAACACTAATGACACAAATTGAATCGCCTAAAATTGTGAAGAAAAAGTTATTCTCGCCAATATGGTTATTACCGGTTGTTGCTTTGATATTAGGTGCCTGGTTAGGGGTCAAAAGCATCAAAGAATCCGGCATTGAAATATTAATTCATTTTCCTAGCGCTACAGGTATTGATATCGGCAAAACGCTGGTGAAATACCAAGGGCTGACTGTTGGTAAAGTCACTGATATTGGGATAGACGACGATCTTAAAGGTGTTAACGTTAAAGTTATTATGGATTACCGTGCCGACCCATTTCTCAATAAAAACACCCTGTTCTGGTTAGTAAAACCTAAAGCCAGCATTACCGGTGTTGAAGGACTCGATACATTATTTTCAGGTAATTATATTGCCCTTCAACCTGGTGATGGCCGCTCGGCAACCGTATTTGAAGCACAACGTGAAGCGCCTGCGATACTCCCCGGCAGTGAAGGACTGATGATCGAACTAAAATCCCCTAAACTGGGATCAATTGATGTTGGCTCACCGGTCTTTTACCGTCAAGCACCTGTCGGAAGCATTGTGAGTTATCGCCTCGACGGAAATAAACAAATTATTATCAGCGCATTTGTTCAAGAACAATATGCCCATTTAGTCAATAAAGACTCCCATTTTTGGAATGTGTCTGGCTTAAAAATTGATGCATCTTTAGCGGGGATAAAAGTCAGCACTGAAAGTATCGCGTCTATTTTGGCTGGCGGTATCAGCTTTGATACCGGCAGCTACACTGAAAAAGCCCAAAATGGTGATATTTACAACCTTTATGAAGATGAGCTCACCGCAATTGGAGGCGTTCAGTTTAGTTTAACCGCATCTAGCAGTGAAGATGTTAATGAAGGCACCGCTATCACCTACCGCGGTATTGTTATCGGTGAGATTGAAAAAGTCACCTTAACTGATGCAGGGGTGCAGTTTATCGCTCGAGTAGAGCATCATTACAAAGCATTAATTACCAGTGATAGCCAATTTTGGATAAGCGGGGCTGAGTTATCATTAAAAGGTGTCAAAAACGTCAGTAGACTGGTTACAGGAAGTGTTATTAATGTCTTACCTGGCACTCAAAAAGCTGAAGATCCGATGCAATTTGAATTGGCATCACATGCTCCTGATTTACTCAGTCAAGACAAACTGAAATTGACTGTAGTTGCCACTACCCACTCTGGAGTCAGCAATGGTGCGCAAGTGCGATATAAGCAATTGCCAATCGGACAGATAACCAGTATTGGTTTAAGTAAAGACTTTTCAACTGTTGAATATAGTATCGAAATTCAACCAGAATTTAAAAGTCTGCTAACTAAAGGTAGTTTCTTTGTTCCTGAAAGTGCCATAGCCATTAATGCTTCACTAGAGGGCGTTAATGTTAAAACTCGCGACCTCACTACGATGTTGGAAGGCGCTATTAGCTTAATTCCGGGTAACAGCGAAATGCTGCTTTCGGCTAATAGTACTTTAACACTGCACGAATCAGTTGAATCGGCCCAAACGCTTTACGCTCAACAACAGCTTACCCCTTTACCTTAACCAGTATTGATGGTGCGGACTTAGCTGAAGGATCGCCAATTTATTACAAAAAAATGCAAATAGGCTCAGTGAATAAAGTCAATTGGTTAGCGAAAACAGACAAATTTAATATCGATATCAATATAGACAATAAATTTGTTCCGTTAATTAAGCCGACTACGGTTTTTTGGCGTAATGATGCAGTAGCCATCAATGCCAGTTTAGCCGGTGTCGATATCAATGTTGCTCCATTAAAAGGTGCAATAAATGGTAGCATTACTCTTGGTCATATTGACGACAAAATTGATACTGCAAATAATCAACCTAATCTACGATTATATGATACAAAGTCTCTCGCACTCATGCAGGCTAAGGTCATTAACCTCACTCTGCCTGTGAGTACAAAAGTGGCAGAAAAAGCCGCTATTCGTTATCAAGGTCATAAAATTGGTGAAGTGTCACAGGTTAAGCTAAACCAAGATTTAACCACTCTTAATGCACAAGCGTATATTTATGGTCATTACGCAAACCATTTTAGTGCTAGCGATACGGAATACTTCATCGTCGATGCCCAAATTTCTTTAGCGGGTATTAATGCCCCCGAAACACTGTTAACGGGTCCTTATATTGGAGTTATTCCAGGTAACAGCACAGAGATTATCGATAATTTTGTTGCCCAACCTCACTCGAGCTTTGAGGCTACCGTACCTAAAGATGCGTTAGCATTCCAATTAGTCGATGACCAGCTAGGTTCAATTAAGGTCGGTACACCCTTGTTT
>NZ_PJAP01000643.1:0-3625 GCF_002836795.1 Shewanella sp. 11B5
AAGTTGGCACAAGCTTTCCATATAAGAATATATACCCACTAAGTAGTAGTTTGTTTTTTAAGCAATCCATTGTAACTATAGGAGATAGCGATGAATAAAATAACCGTAAAACATAGCATTATATCAATAAATGTCATGGTAAATAATGTCATTGCACAATGCCGTCAAAACATTTTTTTCTTAGCACATCTCGGTTGCAGTCAGTGGGATGAAGTTGAAACTCGCTCAGGTAAACATAGATAAATCAGAAGGAAATTATTTGATGAATATGTCAAATGCGAGACAATATCCAGTCGACTTACAGAGACAAGTGATTAATGAAGTCAAAAACCATAATCGATTATTATCCGACGTAGCAAAACAATATGGTGTGTCGGCTAAAACTGTTTATCAATGGGTCAGAAGTAATGATAGTCGCCAAACAGAAAACAAAGGCGCAATCGTATCTGAAATAGCCTATTTACAACAAAAGATTGCCCAGTTAAGTCAACAATTACAAGCAATGGCAAGTTAGTAACATAAAACCATTTTTGGCAAGGATGTTTGATCGTATTAACAACTCGTCCCCCAGCAAGTTGATAACACAGCAACAGACATTCTAATAAAAATAAGCGCAAAATATCTTGCATCCTTGCCGCTTTATCGCTCTACCGTTAGCCGTAAAGGGCGACTGCTAACACAACAGTTCAGGCGTTATTGGGTCCCCAGACTCTATTAATCCAATAACGTCATTTTTATTAGGTATTTTAGCTTTCGCCATTAACGGCGCTATTGTCACCATTAGTGGAGCTAAGTATCAAAAACGTTTTGGCAAGGATGTTTGACCGTGTTAACAACTCGTCCCCCAGCAAGTTGATAACGCACAGCAACAAACATTCTAATAAAAACAAGCGCAAAATATCTTGCATCCTTGCCGCTTTATTGCCCTACCGTTAGCCGCTAAGGACGGCAGCTAACACAACAGTTCAGGCGTTATTGGGTCCCCAGACTCTATAATCTAATAACGTCATTTTTATTCCGGCCTCTGGCTGACAAGCTCAAAACAATAATAATCACGAGCTTGACAACACTCTGGAGCATCAATTGGTAAAGGTTGATAGCATTGGAGTATTGGATACCCCAGTGGCATAAATATAACCACAGACAATGCAAACAAAAGCCCCAACGCAAAGGATGCAATGGGGCTTTTTCATTTCTATTCACTCAAAAACAGCTCAAGCTTAACTGGCATAAGCCACCGCTTATTCATCGACGGAATTGATACCTTTAACACATTTGCTGCTCTGCGATATGAAGGCTTCAAAATCCGTACTATTGAGTGGGCGACTAAACAAATAACCTTGGCCCATAAAACATCCCAATTCAACTAATGCGTGGCTTTGCTCTTTAGTTTCAACACCTTCGGCAATTAGCACTAACCCCATCGATTTGCCCAATGAAATAATCGTCTTCACAATTTCATAATCGTGCTTATTGTTGAGCATGTCTTTCACAAACGACATATCAATTTTCATGACATCAACATTAAACTTTTTCAAATAGGCCAAGCTGGAATAACCAGTACCAAAATCGTCAATAGCAATCTTAATCCCTAATGATATTAACTCACTCAACTTGTTTTGCATGTCCGCTGCATCAATCATCAATGCAGTTTCGGTAATTTCCAATTCAAGTAAATGCGCCGGTAAATTGTGGTCCAATAGTGCTTTCTTGATCATACCGGCTAAGTCGGGATCAGCAAACTGTGCCGCGGCCACATTCACCGAGATAGGAATCGTATGGCCCATTTCTAACCAACGTTTAGCTTCAGCACAAGCCTTATTAAGCACTTGTTTACCTAGCATAATAATTAAACCGGACTCTTCCGCTAATGGAATAAACTCTGCGGGAGAGATAAGCTCACCCTCATCATTGGCCAGTCTAACGAGAGCCTCAGCACCAATAATAATGTTTGTCTGTAAATCAATTTTAGGTTGATAATGCACAAAAAGTTCATCATTAATTAATGCTTTTCTTAAGCGAGTCTCTAAATGATGGCGCTCCATAAGCGAACTTTCTAAATCATGCGAGAAAAAGCAGAAGCGATTTCGGCCTTCCTGTTTGGCACGGTACATTGCCACGTCCGCGTGTCTCATTAATTCCTCGGCATCTACAGCATCATTTGGGAACACACTAACACCAATACTTATCGACACATTAAACTTCTGATTATCAAGAACAAAAGGTTCATGCATCGCTTCAACTAATGTAGATGCTAATTGCGAAGAAGCCTCAACAGAGCGAGTCTCGCTCATTAAAATCACAAATTCGTCACCACCTAATCTCGCCAATGTATACGATGCAGGTATTAACGAGCGGAGTCGTCTTGCCATCATACAAATGAGCTCATCACCATATTGGTGGCCTAAGGAATCATTAAGGAATTTAAAATGATCAATATCGATTAATAGTGCAGCAGCTTTGGTGCCATAGGATCTTGCTGTAGAACACGCGACGCTTAACCTATCTTGAAGTAATATCCGATTAGGTAAATCAGTTAACTGATCATGGTTGGCTAAATGGCTCATTTTCATCGCCATCGCCATCGCTTCACTCACATCATGAAACACCATAATGGCGCCAATCATTTCACCATTTTCATTACGGATTGGAGCGGCTGAATCCTCCACATAAAAAACATGCCCTCCACGTGAAGTAAGTAGGCTGTTTAGCGCCATTGCCACAATGCGCTGCTCGCGAAGAGCTAAATATAACGGGTTCAATAATGGCTGCTGAGTATCAGAATCTTTCAAATGCATAACATCTTCAATTTTTTGATGTAATGCATCTTTTAACCGCCAACCTGTCATGCGCTCCGCTATTGGGTTCATAAAAGTAATAAGCCCTCTTGTGTCAGTCGCAATAACAGCATCACCAATAGAATTGAGTGTTACTCGAAGACGCTCCTTTTCAGAGTACAGCGCCTGCTTTGCATGCTTTACTTCAGAGACGTCAACAACAGTAACCAAGTAGCCATCGACTCCAGCACTTGATTTCATTTTGGACTGAAAGACTTCATAAAAACTCAAACCAACACTTTGAGGGACGGTGACAATGTACTTTAATGCATCTGAGGTAATATGACGGTGATGATTTAAAATTGCATTGCTGAGCGCTTCAGGAAAAATAGTCGAAATATGCTTGTTTTTAACATCACCGACCAAGCTATCAAACCATAAACCAGTGTTGTCATTACTAAATAAATTTTGACCTAAATCATCCCAATAAGTAATAAGCATAGGGACTTGATTAACTAATTGTTGTAACTCTTCTTTAGCTTTAATAATTAGTTGATTTTGCTGTCTAAATTTAAGTTGTGTATGAACCCTTAAGCAACATATAGAAGCGTTAAAAGGTTTAGTAATAAAATCGACTCCACCACTTTCTAGCGCTAACCTTTCAAATTCAGGCTCAGTGTGGCCGGTAATAAAAATAATTGGAATATCGCTAAATAATGGATTAGCTTTGAGTGCACGACACACTTCCCATCCATCCATGTCAGGCATCTCAATATCGAGTAAAATGACATCAGGCTTAATTTTATCCACTAACGCGAGTGCATTAGTGCCAGACTCTGAAAAAAAGA
>NZ_PJAP01000644.1:0-3625 GCF_002836795.1 Shewanella sp. 11B5
ATAGCGCCAGTATGGTGAAGCGCTTAGCGTTGGATGATTATGGTATTGCCATGCTTTCTAATACTAGTTGCAAGCAAGAACTTGCAACCGGAAGCCTGGTGCCCATTTTACAGGAATGGCCAATGGAACCCTTTAAAGTATACGGGGTGTATTCAAGTCGCCGTCAGCTAGCCAGTAATATTAGTGCTTTTTTAGACTTCTTTACCAAACGATATACCAGCCAAGAATCACTACATTCGATGATGAGTTAAGCGATACACCTGCAAACACCTCATCATCGACTCTTTATTTTTGCTTATATTATTTAGCATCAATACCAGAGTGATTAGCTCAAATAACAATCTTAAATAGCAATCTCAAATAATAACCTCAAATGGCCTAAATAAGCCGTTTGAGGTTATCTCGATTGAGAAACATATAACGCGAAGCTTTCTAAACAGCGCTAAAATCGATACGGGAATCGCAAACTGATTTGGTAGTCTGGTGAATCTTCTGTCAGTCCAGCACCCATTGATGTCACCATAGAAAGATTAGGTGATAGGGCTAACGTAGCACCAATACCTAAACTTGCAGTGTTGGTGTCAGTACGAGGGATTTTCTCCCACTCTCCACCTTCCGGTCTTTGTTTAGTTTTACTGTAAAATCGCTGATTAAAGCTCATACTCAAACTCATTCGCTCGGAAACAGCAAAAGCCAATCCCACGCTGTAATCCAGATAATTGCCTAAATCAATTTCTCCAGGGCTTAACCCAGGCGCGCCAGATAAGTCATCAAATGTCTCTTTAAAGCTAACGCCATAATTTAAATTAAAAAACACAATCGCAGGGTCAAAGGTTTTTGCTAAGCTAAACCCAGTAGATACCCCCCAAACACCAGAGCCCGTTGCCATTTCAGTTGGGTAAGTCAAATTGCCAGTATCGGATGTTTCTAGCGGGATCCCAAAAGGATCTTTTCCCGTTGGCGCGCGAACTCTGACATTCCACACCCAATCAGGCCAATCAATTGATTCAGCATTTATTCGATAATAAACCGCGCCACTCACATCACCCATTTGACCACCACTAATTTTGGCTGTTTCATATCGCTGACTAGAGTTGCCTTCGCCCACCGAGTCATACTGAGTCCAACGATACAGGTACGGTAAACCGAGCTCAAATTGCCAGTTTTCATTCAGTGTATAGCGAGTGGTGAGATCTAATCGTGTGGTATTAGTGCGAATACGATCTAGGTTTAAGTTACCTAAAAAAATAGCATCAAGCGCTAAGAACCCTCTAAGAATAAGATCTTTTCGGCTGTAGTAACTATAGGTAAATGAGGGTTCTACGGTAAATTTTCGAGAAAAGACATTATGCGCTTCTTGCAATACATCATCAGTACTTCTTGCTCTATCTGGCGCTTTTTTTCGCTCGGTTTTGTTACTGACGATTGCGGCTTGTCGACTTGATTGAGTATTTTGTCGCTCGGCTGATGGTGGTGGTGCCGATGATGATGTTGATGTTGATGCAGATGCTGGTTGCTGAGTTGTTGAGGCGACATTTTCCGTGCTGGCTTGTCTGTTTAATGCCTCTTGCTTGAGCACTTGTTGAGCCATCTGATTAATGGTCTGTTGCTGTAATTTAATTTGTTGATTCAACTGGATCAGTTTTTGTTTAAGCACAGCGATATCTTGTTCAGATAAGCTTGATTGTAAAGCTGGTTGAGGATCCTTGTCTGCAGCATACGCAGGTACTGCCAATATTGCGGGCAGTATCACTGCGACAGCTGAGGTCCATTTCTTATTCATATATACATCCTTGGCTGGTACAGAATGAATTAAAATCCTAGTGCGGTTAAATCACTGATTTGCCTACCAAGTATATTTGACTGAATTGGTCCAACAGGCATACCGTCATACCTTAGTGTAGACTGGTTTATTACTCCATGACTGAGTCCATCAATAAAAATGCTTTGAACTAACTGCCCATTTCCATTTTGATAACTAATACCTTGACTTGCTCTACCTGAGGCCAATTCGACCTGATAGCCAACTGTGTTACCGTTAGCCGAAAACGTGGTATTGCCATTATTGCTCACAAGCGTTGTGCCGACCGCAACATTAATACCTTGCAGTAGCGGTGCTAATCGTCCTTGAGCCATATCTAATTCATTGACGGCTACGTTTTCACTTCCGGCGATTTGAATTCGTTGTTGTAACCCTGCTGTTTGACCCAAAGCATCTAACTGAAACCCATTATTGCTACTAATAGCATTAGGATCACTGATAGTAATATTCACTGAAGGTTGATTATCTACTTGAGCAAATTCGATTTGCATACCGACTTGCTGTTGAATGCCATTTGCTTGAATAAATTGCGTTTGCATCTGTAAGCCAAAATAATAGTCTTGGCCATTATTAGTGTATTTGCCTTTCATTGATTCCAATTCGAAGTCTGTTAGCACTTGGCTGTGTTTGAACACAGACAGCGAAGGTGGGCTGGCCATTACAGGCGCTGCGATAGCCAGCAGTAGCATCATGCTTAATTTCATACCTTCCTCCTTAAAGCATATCTGAATAAGAAAAACCAAATTCGAGTAGCTCAGCATCCGTCATAGGTGAGAGCGGTTCGAGTGCTTTAAACGTTAGTTTTGCTCTTGGATGCAGTAATGGGTTATCACGTTGATACTCTTGTCCAATAACCACAAAAACAACCCCATTCCACTTCCGATTAAACTCATCCATTGTCATAATCCGATTACCCAAAGCAGGATCACCTAAATAGACTTCTCCGCGATCATGACGACGAAAAACCACAAAGTGGCTATAGCCACCATCATTAAGTAATACAATGGCAGGTATTTTGAGCAACAACATTTCAGCTTCACCAACTTTATATCCTCGCCCCCTTAATCCTTGAGATTGCAGATACCGTTTCATATTCAACAGTGAAAATCCTTGTTCTTGAACCAAGGTCAGATCAGCATGCTCTAGCATGCCAATTAACACTTCCTGCTCATTTATATCTTGACGGTCATAGGCAAATTTCAGCAAGCTAGCCAGACTAGCAGCACCGCATGAAAAGTCGGTTTTTTGCTCTATTACATGTTCAAATTTTCGCTCACGTATACTCTGGATAGATTTAGAATAAGTTCCCATACCTGGCACAACACCTGTTAATGGGATTTCAGCAGCATAATTGTAGTGAGTTAGACTTAACATGATTAATACAGAGATAATCAATTGGATAATGTTGCGCATAAGATGAATTAGGGGGGACTTGCCCCCTACCTTATTCATAACGTTTAACTGAAGCTTTACTCGCCAGAAACAATGTCTGAAGCACCTGTAATGCTAGTTAAAGCAAGGTTATTCGACTGTAAGTTTCCTGTACCACTAGCCAAGTTAACACCAATGTTACCCGATGCATTTTGGAATGCTGTTCCAGCTAGTAATGAAGAGTTATTAGACTTCTGAATTACCGTTTGTACGAAGAAAGGTAATTGGCCGCTCACAGTACCATTAAGCGCTAAATCACCTTCTTCATCAAAGGTCATCACTTCAGCACCAGATGGATTTTCTGTATCAAAATCAACATGGCCCACCACAGTTCCGGTTCCTGAATTGTGTTCCCCATCCCCTTCTAAAATA
>NZ_PJAP01000645.1:0-3621 GCF_002836795.1 Shewanella sp. 11B5
AGCGTTACTACCTGATAACTGGAATAAAAATATCGCTAAAGTGACAGAGAAGTCGTTAATTAAAGCATCTGAAGCGGCAATATTTACCATGAAAGATATTCCCGGAGAAGAATCGTCCAATCTTTGGCATAAATTAGGCGTTGCTGCGAGTGGTGGTGTGGGTGGTTTCTTTGGATTAGCTGCGATAGCTGTTGAGCTTCCTATTTCAACATCAATCATGCTGCGATCTATCGCTGATATTGCTCGTAGTGAAGGTGAATTGATTACCACTCTGGAAACAAAAATGGCTTGTTTGGAGGTGTTCGCGCTGGGGGGCGAAAGTGATTTAGATGATGGTAGTGAATCCGGATATTTTGCAGTAAGAGCCGCCCTAGCAAAATCGGTATCAGAAGCTGCTGAGTTTATGGTTAAAAAAGGTATTACCGATGAAGCAGCGCCTATGTTAGTCAAACTTATTACTAAAATAGCTGAAAAGTTTGGGGTTCAAGTTACTCAAAAAGCAGCAGCCCAAGCGGTACCTGCTATCGGTGCCGCAGGTGGTGCCATAATCAATACATTGTTTATTGATCACTTTCAAGATATGGCGAGAGGTCATTTTATTGTGCGAAAATTAGAGCGTATATATGGGTATGAGACAATAAAAAGCGCATATCATTCATTACCTAGAAAGGGCAGTAAATAACCATTGTTCGGGATATTAGTGTTTGTTGAATTGGTGATATAAAGCATATATTCTTTATGCACTTAAATAGAACATCAAGCTAGATTTAAGCCAGAAAAGGATATCAATATGACACAGCCAGGATCTGATCAGGCCGAAAATACCAAGTCGACAATAAGCAGTGATATAAAGTCTGGCGACAAGGTTAGCAAGCGTGAAGTGCGCGAGAGTGAGCCGACGCAAACAGAAATATCGCTGACAGGCTCTGAACGTGAAGCTGTGGTTGAACATGGCAGTCTTTCATCGCTTACGGTTTATTCTATTATTTTGCGTGAAGGTCAAGAAGAACTAGAGCGGCCCTTGATGTCGTTGTGGTGGTCCGGAATCGCGGCTGGTATCGGCATTTCCTCGTCTGTTTTAGCTGAAGGTATTATCCGTAGCAACATAGGTTCCGATCACCCTTATTTATCTATTATCGAAAGTCTTGGTTACACTTTCGGTTTTGTATTGGTCATTCTAGCAAGACTGCAACTTTTTACCGAGAACACCATAACCGTGGTGCTGCCGCTACTCGCCAACACCACACAACGCCGTCTTTTTTGCACCGCTCGTTTATGGGGGATTGTGTTAGTAGCAAATTTTGTTGGTACGTTTTTGACGGCGGCAATTGTCGTGCACGGCAACATACTGACAGAAGACATCCTCACCGCTATCCTCCAGATATCTCGCCATGTTGCAGAGTTGACGCCTTCAGAGACATTAATGCGTGGCATTCCAGCGGGCTTTTTTATTGCCGCATTGGTGTGGATGCTGCCTTCGGCGAAAGGATCTGAAGTGTTGGTCATAATTATGTTTACATGGCTTATTGCTGCTGGTGAGTTTACCCATGTTATTGCCGGATCTAATGAGATATTTAGCCTAGTGCTAAATGGGGAAATGAATTTTTTCACTGCGTTGTCACATCATATTGGCCCCATGCTAATGGGTAACATCATTGGCGGGACAGGACTGTTTGCGATGTTGGCTTATGGCCAAGTTCGACAAGAAATGTAGGTATCCTGTTGAAAAAATAGATGTTGTTTTAAATCAAAATGGCTGTCATGGTGCAGTTTGTTGTTGATGTATAATTTATTTGAACGAGAGTGATATGAAGAAATTTTGTTTGGTACTAGTAACTCTATTCGCGGTGGTATCACAGGCATTTGCTGCAAATCCGGTTAAGTATAATAAAGAGTTAGATGGGTTTGATTATCCCTTTGACGTTAAGACATTTAATGTTAACTCGCAAAATAAAGATTTAAAAATGCGTTATATGGATATTGGCGATAAAAACGCAGGCAAAGTCATCGTGTTGTTGCACGGTAAAAATTTCTCCGGCTATTATTGGGAAAGGGTTGCTAAGGATTTACTTAAGAACAATTACCGAGTCATCATTCCGGACCAAATTGGCTTTGGTAAGTCTTCAAAACCCGATTTTTACCAATACAGCTTTGGGCAGCTAGCGCTCAATACTAAGTTGTTATTGGATAGCTTACACATCAAAAAATTTGATCTGGTTGGTCATTCAATGGGCGGGATGCTAGCAACCACATTTGCGGCTAATTATTCTAGTGCGGTTAATAAATTGATTCTAATTAATCCCATTGGTTTGGAGGATTACAGCAAATATGTTGAATTCAAAGACGTTAATTTCTTCTATAAAAATGAACTTGCTAAAACACTCGATAAAGCAAGGGATTATCAAAAAGCAAACTACTATGACGGCAAATGGTCCAGCGAATACGAGCAACTGTTAGTGCCTGTGAAAGGGATGCTTGCTGGGGATGACTGGCAAGTTATTGCTTGGAATAACGCGTTAACTTATGGTCCTATTTTCTCAGAGAATATAGTAGATAGATTTTCGCAGATCACCAATAAAACCGTACTTATTATTGGTACTAGAGATAAAACTGGCCCTGGTAAAGGTTGGTTAAAAGAAGGCGTGACCAGAACCTTAGGTGATTATAAAAATTTAGGTGTTAATACTCAGAAATTGATTAAAGGTTCAGTACTGATTGAGTTGGATGGATTGGGTCATATGCCCCAGTTTGAAAATTATGATGTTTTTATAAAAGCATTTCATCAGGCTATTGAGCCGTAATAAACATATGACCAAAGTTAATACGATGTTCATTAGGTTCGACATCACCAGAAATAGTTTCATTATTTCATGCTGATGACCTGTTATGGCTGGTTACAACAGCGTTATACCCTTTAAAGGATTAAATCATGTCTTTGCTGCTAACCGTTATAGCATCAACATTGCTTGCTGGTTTGGCTATGCCTTTAGGCGCTATCATTGCCCGTTTTGAAAAAGTGGGTAATGAGTGGATTGAACAGGAATTCAGACACAGTGTCATGGCATTTGGAGGTGGGGCATTATTGTCTGCTGTTGCTTTGGTGTTGGTGCCAGAAGGGATTGCACATCTTAATCCATTAGCTGCATGTATTTGGTTTATGGTCGGTGGGCTTAGCTTCATGGCCCTTGATATTTACCTTAATAAAATAGATACCCCTGCCACTCAACTTGCTGCAATGCTGTCAGATTTTATTCCTGAGTCAATCGCGCTAGGTGCGGCTTTCGCGACCGGAAGTAACAATGCATTTTTACTGGCGGCGTTAATCGCGTTACAAAATGTGCCGGAAGGTTTTAATGCCTACCGAGAATTAAATGCCTCTTCTGCGTATAAGCCCCAAAAAATTATTATCATGTTTTGTCTGATGGCAGTGTTAGGCCCTATCGCTGCAATGTGTGGTTATTTGTGGTTATCAGAGTCCCCAGAAATTATTGCTGCAGTGATGCTTTTCGCATCGGGCGGTATTCTTTACTCCATATTTCAAGATTTGGCTCCTCAGGTAAAATTAGAAAAACGTTGGGCACCGCCAATGGGGGCTGTGTTTGGATTTTGCCTTGGTATGTT
>NZ_PJAP01000230.1:0-9931 GCF_002836795.1 Shewanella sp. 11B5
AGAGGCTGCTGCAAGAATGGCAATGGGCCAGCCACCGTGAACGATCAGTAATGAACCCACTAATAGTGATGTAATAAGGCAACCGATCATGGCGTTTCGTACTGATGAAGGCGCAAGTATGCCGCTTTGAGTGACTCTTATTGGACCGAGACGCTCTTCGGTGTCGATACCATTCTTAAAGTCAAAGTAGTCATTAGCGAGATTAACTGAAATTTGCAATAATACCGCACATAGCATTGAGGTGAAGGCGATGAGTAAGCTAAATTGTTCGAGCCCAATCGCGAGCATGTTTCCAATTAATAATGGACCGATTGCCGCCGGTAACGTACGAGGACGGATAGCCATAAACCATGATTGCATTGAGCTAGGTTGCATAATATTGTGAGACGCACTGTTGATTAGTTATGTCTAATAGCATACCAAATATTCAATAAGGCTGCAGATATGAATATTTGCGTTGCATCACTATTTTGTGATTTGTCACAAGATGACTTTAATTCAGCTATTACCATAGAATAAGCTAGAAAACATCAGGTTAACTGAGGTAACCTTAACGTTAATCCAAGTTGTAGAGAAGGTGTTATGAGTCAGGTATTAAACGATTTATTGTCATTGTTGTCACTTGAGAAGATTGAGTTAGGTCTGTTTCGCGGCCAGAGTCAAGATTTAGGCTTCGGGCACGTGTTTGGTGGCCAGGTGATGGGGCAAGCGTTAAGTGCTGCAAAACAAACGGTTAGTGAAGACCGTCATGTACATTCTTTACACTCATACTTTTTACGTGCCGGTGACGAAAAGCTACCGATTATTTACGATGTTGAAAATATGCGCGACGGAGGAAGCTTTAGTGCGCGTAGAGTGAAAGCGATTCAGAAAGGTCGACCTATTTTTTATATGACCTGTTCGTTCCAAACGGTTGAAGAAGGCTTTAATCATCAAGATGTCATGCCTGATGTGCCCGGACCTGAAGGTTTATTGAATCAGCAAGAACTTGCAGTGACCATGCGTGATAAAGTACCTGCGAAAATGCTCGAAAAATTTATGGCAGACTCTCCGATTGAAATGCGTTTAGTTAACCCAGTTCATCCTATCGCGCCAAACACCACAGAGGCAAAAGGGTATGTATGGCTACGTGCCAATGGACAAGTACCATCGGATCACAGTATTCAAGAGTATTTACTCGCTTACGCATCGGATTTTAATTTTTTAGCCACAGCAACTCAGCCCCATGGGGTGTCTTTTTTAACTCCAGGTATGCGTATGGCCACTATTGATCATGCCATGTGGTTCCATCGGCCATTTAATATGGGAGAATGGCTCTTGTACTGTATTGATAGCCCCAATGCAGGCGGTGGACGTGGATTTGTAAAAGGGCAGTTTTTTGATCAGCAAGGACGTCTTGTGGCTTCTGCCACACAGGAAGGTTTAATCAGAATGACCAAGTAGGACGCTAACATGTTAATAATTAAGAAAGGGATACAATTCGCGGTTGTCACTTTGATCGCCATTATGCTGAATGGTTGTGTGACGATTGAGCCTGAAAAACCTGTTATTGTAAATGGCTATGCTGGCTATATAGAAAAAATTGCTTTACCACAGGGGTGTAAAATTAACATCGCATTGATTGATTTCAATACTCCGGGGGCGATTATTTCTCAAAAAAACTTTGATATAGCCAGAGCACCCGTTCCATTTAAATTCACCTTACCTGCTGAGTTAGTCAAAAGCGGTGTTGATTACGGTGTTGTGGCAATGATCACTTATCAAGGAAATGCTATTTTTCAAACGTATGATAAGTTCCGTGTGATCAGTAACGGTCAATTTACCACTCAAGTGTTAATGAAACGCGTTAAATAACCACTTCGTAATCTAGTTCACAAACTCTTATGCCCGTCATTGATCTATTTATTTGGCGGGTAATAATCTGTTTTCTACCCTAATGTGCTGTTTAGGTTGTTTATGACAGAGTTATCTCAGACTTATCGTTCGCATGCGCAAACTCGTTTAATTTGGGCCTTGTGCATAGCTTCTATGGTGATTTACATTAATTTGTACACAGTACAAGGCATGCTGCCGTCTATAGCGGAACATTTTGATGTGTCTGGCGCACAAGCTACTTTGGTGTTATCGGTTACCAGTTTTACCTTAGCTTTTTCATTACTTTTTTATGCGGTTTTATCTGATCGGATAGGACGGTTGGCCCCTATTGTGGTGAGTTTATGGTTACTTGCTGCATCTAATATATTGTTGATTTTTGCTCAGACTTTTGATCACTTACTTTGGGTTCGTTTACTTCAAGGTATTTTGCTTGCTGCTGTTCCTGCGATTTCGATGGCCTATTTTAAAGAGCAATTGGCACCTTCCTTTATGCTAAAAGCTGCTGCCGTATACATTATGGCCAACAGTATGGGCGGCATCGCAGGACGAATTTTCGGTGGGTTAATGGCCCAAAATTTATCGTGGCAGTCGTCTATGGGGTTGATATTTTTGGTAACATTAATGGGAGTGGCATTGGTAACGTATTTATTGCCGCGTAAAGAAATTAAGCCCCAAGTGGTAAAGCAAAAAGTCTCTTTGATGCATAAAGTAAAGCAAGACATCGATGGCTTTATGTTCCATTTGTCAGACTCGCAGATGCGCCTTGCTTATGCCATTGGTGGCTTAGCATTTATGATGATGGTTAATCAATTTAGCTTTATTCAATTGCATATTATGGCTGAACCTTATGGTTTAAGTCGCTTTAATGCAACCTTGATTTTTCTATGTTATTCAAGTGGCACCTTCGCTTCTTATTTGTCGGCAAAATGGATTATGCGCTATGGCTCGATGCCATTATTTAGGGTGGCGTTATGCTTGATGGTTGCTGGCACGTTGTTGACCTTAGTGGATACATTGACTGCTATTGTGGTGGGCTTTTTGATCAGTGCTTGCGGATTTTTCTTAACTCATAGCTGTTGCAATTCGTTTGTAGCTATCCGTGCAACCAGTCATCGTGCTAAGGCTACATCGCTGTATTTATGTTGCTACTATCTTGGTGCATCTCTGGGAGGGCCTTATTTAATGCTATTTTGGCACGAAGCAGAATGGAATGGAGTGGTTGTCGGATCGATGAGCCTTTTGGCACTGCTTTTAGTGGCTATCTGGCGTTTAGGGATACATCAACAACAGGTTATTGATGTATCCAAAGCGAGTTAACTCTCGATAAATTGTTTACGGTCTAAGTCAAACTTGCGCATTTTGTCGTACAAGGTCTTACGCGGTAATTCGAGTTGCTCCATTGTTAGCTTAATACTGCCTTTGTTATGGCTTAAAGCTTCTTCAATCAACATCCTCTCAAAAAACTCAACTCGTTGTTGAAGCGACATGCTAGTGTGCATAGTCGTGTGGCTGTCTAAATTGCCCGCAAAAGCGGCTTCTGCACCCAGTAATACATAACGCTCTGCTAAGTTGCGCAACTCGCGTACATTGCCTGGCCAGTCGTGAGAGGTTAGCACCATGGTTTGCTGGGGATTTAATGCAATGAGTGCTTTATGGTAACGGGCAGAAGCAATTCTGGCAAAATGTAAAAACAGTAATGGAATGTCTTCTCGGCGATCTCGTAGTGGAGGAATGACAATGGTCACCAGGTTAAGTCGGTACAATAAATCTTGTCTGAATTTCCCTTCTTCACACAGTTGTTGCAAGTTTAATTTTGTTGCGGCAATAACTCTTATGTCTAAATTTATCGGTGTATTTGATCCTAATCGTTCGACTTTACGATCTTCCAAGACTCGCAGTAATTTAACCTGTAAAGCCATAGGAGTGCTTTCTATTTCATCCAGAAGTAGCGTGCCACCATTAGCATATTCAAACTTACCAATCCGGCGTTTGTCTATGCCAGTGAAAGCACCCGATTCAGCACCAAAGAGTTCACTTTCAATGAGGTTTTCAGGGATTGCACCGCAATTAATGGCGACAAAATTGGCTTTGTTACGATAGCTGTGGTCATGCAGGTATCGGGCGACAAGTTCTTTACCTGCGCCTGTTTCACCTTCAATCATGATATCTGCCGGTGTGTCTAGCACTTGGTCAATAAGGTGGCGCATTTTCATTACACCAGGACTACTGCCTAAAATACGTGGGCCAGGTGCTATGTGCGATTCAAGTTCGCGTTTAAGTTTACGGTTCTCAAGTGTTAGCGCACGTTTATCTAATGCGCGTTTGGTCACATCGAGTATATGTTCGTTGTTAAATGGTTTTTCGATAAAGTCGTAAGCACCTTTTTTGAGTGCGTCTACCGCCATGGCGATATCACCAAAACCCGTTAATAGTACTACAGGTAAGTCATTGTCTTGTTTTTTCAGTTGTTGCAATAAACTCAAGCCATCGAGTTGCGGCATATTGACATCAGAAATCACTATGCCTGGCCAGTTAGCGGTTATTTGGTTAGCTATATATTGCGGGTTCGTAATCGCCAGCGCGCTGATATTCTCTAGCTTAAATAATTGCTGTAATACGATGCCGATATGAGGTTCATCATCAACAATAATGACTTGATAATTATTGATGTCTTGTATTTGAGTCACGTTTACACTTCCTCGCGTAAATAAAGTGGCAAAATGATATGAAAAATAGCCCCACCGGGTATGGCATTCTCGACAGTAATAGAACCTTGCATTGACTCAATAATCCGCTGCGAGATGGACAACCCTAAGCCCAATCCTTGACGCTCACTGGTGGTATAGTAAGGTTCAAAAATTTTGTTCATCTGGCTTTCTCTTACACCAGGACCACTGTCTTGGATACTTATGTTGACCTTACTGTCGCAGTAGACTTTGATTTGCAATTGTCGCTCGTTAGATTGTTGCATAGCGACGATAGCGTTACTAATAAGATTAACGAGCACTTGCTGTAATCGCACGTTGTCGCCCCATATTTGGCATTTACCCGTTAATAATTTCAGCGATAACTTAACACCCTGTTTGTCCATTTCAGGTTGAACAATGGTAAGTGCTTGCTCAATCGATTGATTAATTTCGGTGGCGTTATCTTTACCCTGAGATTTACGCGTAAAGCTTTTAAACTGACCAATAATATCTGCGAGCCTATCGGTGAGTTCTATCATGATTTTGATATTGCTGCTGGCATCTTCAATCATATTACGGCCAATGAAAGTTTGGGTGTTTTGCGCATAACTACGTAGTGCGGCTAGCGGTTGATTGAGTTCGTGGTTAATGCTGGCGGACAGACTGCCTATGACCGTAAGCTTTGCAGCTTGGATCAGTTCGTCTTGGGTATCTTTAAGTTGAGTATTGGCTTGTTCTAACTCTAATGTGCGTTCTTTCACGCGTTGTTCTAATAGGTTTTGGGCTTGACGCATCCGAAGAAAGTTTTTTCTTCGTTCTAAGCTGTAAATAATAAACAAAGCCAGTAATAAGTAAAGTGTCGCCGCTAACAACATAATAGGCGGCAAAGACTCATATAACGGTTTCATGGGGGCTAGAATATGCACATTCCAGTTAGCATTAGGCATTAACTGGTGGCGTTCTAAATACTTCTCTTTGCCTTCAGAAGACGAGATTTGGTATACCTGAGTCGTGCTTGACTCACCTAAGGCAAAATTAGGGGTAATGCTAAGCTCACCAATGGGCCGGTTTGCATATCGTTTTGATGAATTAAGTGCAAAACGTTTTGCCTGTGTTAGCGGCGTTAATGAATTAAATCGCCAGCTATTAATGCTTGAAAGAAACACTATATTGTCAGGATCGCTAATCATAAACTCATATTGGCTTGCGATGGCAATGCCACTACTTTGTTGTTCAATCAAACTTATATCAACTTTCACAACCACTACACCCAATACCACTCCCTTGTGATATACCGGATTAGCAAAGTAGAATCCGCGCTTATTGGATGAGGTACCGACTGCATAATATCGTCCAGACTTTCCTGATATAGCATCAATAAAGTAGGGCCTAAATGAATAATCATGATTTATAAAAGAGTTGGGTACATCCCAATTGCTGGCGGCAATAGCAACTCCGAGCGCATCAGTAAGGTAAATATCTGACGACTCTGTAACTTGCTGTAATTCAGATAAATAAGCGTTAAGTTTTTCGATTGTTTGAGGATTGCGTTGATCAAGTAACCCTTGCTCTAAGATAGGGTTTTGCGCGAGCACTGCTGGAATATTTTCGTAGTGTGAAAGGGCGTTATCAATAAAAATTACCAGTTCATTGATTTGTTTTTCAGATTGTTCAGCAATGGACTTTGTGCCCTGTTCAAGTAAATACCAATACGTAACTTTTAGGGTCAGTAATAACCCGATGATGAGCATGATGCTCAGTACAATTTTACGTTTTTTGGTAGTCGAGAATGAAAGCATGCATATTCCCAATCGGTAATAGTTATGATGATTATTGAGCATGTGTAAAAAAACGAGCCTTAATAAATTAAGGCTCGTCTATAATACGCGAATTATCAAGCTAATAGCCGTTTAATTTGTCTATATACTCAGGTAAAAATAGTGAAATTTGAGGGATATAGGTAATCAACATCAAGAAACCGAGTAACAATACCAGCCAAGGCAGGCATGATTGAATTACCCACCCCATACTTTTTCCTGTTATTCCTGCTGTGACAAACAGATTGAGCCCTACAGGCGGTGTGAGCATGCCTATCTCCATATTGACCACCATAATGATGCCTAAGTGAATAGGATCGATACCTAACTGGGTTGCGATAGGGAATAATATTGGCGCCATAATCAACAGAATAGCTGAAGGTTCCATAAAGTTACCCGCTGCTAATAACAATAAGTTGACGATGATCAAAAAACCCCATGCGGGTAATCCAAATCCGACAATCGTTTCGGCAATAATATGTGGAATACGCTCGGTGGTTAATACGTGAGCAAACAGCATGGCATTAGCAATAATGAACAACAACATAATGCTAACTTTAGCGCCATCACGTACTACATGACGGATTTCTTTGTCGGTTGGCGTTTTAATAACGGCAAGCAACATGTGCCCTATATTGCGTAATGAGGCGCCGATTAAAGATTCTTGTTTATTTCGCCAAGCAACATTCTTGAGTGGTCCAATATCCCGATAGCCAAATACTGCAATAAAGTATGCATACACACAAGCTACGGCCGCTGCTTCAGTTGGACTGGCAACACCACCGTAGATTGAACCCAGTACAATAAGAATGAGTGCTAATCCACCCATTGCTTTAGCACTTGATATGCTTAGTGCTTTTATTCCAGGGAAAGGGCGCGAAGGCAGTTTTTTAATTCGTGCAACAATGTAGATTGCTAACATTAAAATACAACCCATCATTAAGCCTGGAATTAAACCAGCCATAAACATTCTAGCGGCAGACACTTCTGTCGCAGCCGCATAAACCAGCATTACAATCGATGGTGGAATTAAAATGCCTAAGGTACCTGAAGTAGTGATAACGCCTGCTGCAAATTTTTCTGGATAACCTGCGCGTACCATACCAACAATAACAATAGAGCCAATAGCAGCCACAGTTGCAGGTGATGAACCAGATACCGCGGCAAACAGCATACAAGCCATCACCGATGCCATAGCAAGACCACCGCGTATATGACCTACGCTGTCCATTGCAAAGTCAATAATACGTCTTGCTACGCCACCAGTAGACAAAAATGCCGATGATAGAATAAAGAATGGAATTGCCAATAAAGTGTAGTGTTCTGAAGTCGACTCATACAGTTTTAAAACTATTGAAGCGAGCGAATCATTTGAATATAACAAAATAGTTAGCATGCTTGAAAAACCTAATGCGATAGCAATAGGCATACCAATCATCATGCAAATAAATAAAGCTATAAATAGAGTTGCTATAGTCATTATTTCGCTTCCTTATCATTTTTTTCTAGTTGTTCTGATGATGTGGATAGCGCAGCTTCATCGATTAAATGCATGCTGTCTTTTGCTTCATCGGCCAGTTGGAAACCAACAGCTTTATTGCGCAAAATAGCGATAAATAATTCTATAAAACGCCATGTGAGCATTGAAAATCCGATAATTAAAATACTTTGAGATAACCAAATAGGAACAGCGCCATCTTCTATATCGATGCGCAATGTTTCCCAAGCAAAATCTGGATCCAATTGATGAATAAACCATGCAGGAAAGTCGATGTCTTCCATTGGAATACCAATTTGGTACATTTGGCTTAGGTAGTCCCAAGCTCCTTTTAAAAACATTCCGCAGTAAATAATGCAACACAGGCACGCAAAGATAGCGACCGCTTTCTGTGGCTTACCAGATAGCTTAGACACAAACGCATCAACACCAATATGTGCTCCTACTTTCACGCCATAGGACATGCCAAATAGTACAAACCAACCACAAAGAGTAAGGGTCAGTTCTTGGATCCATAAAAAACCGGTATTAAAAAAGAAACGGGCAATAACTTCGCCAAAAACCAGCAACGTCATTAATGTAATTAATAAATTAAGGAACCCTTCTTCAAAATAACCAAATAGTCTTGAAATCACGGTCATACTCCTTGAATAAAAAAAGGTGGTACTGATGCAAGAATGCAGTCAGTACCACGTCAAGTGTTGAGACTATTTAGTATTAGCAGCTTGTGCTGCATCAATCATATCTTTACCAATTTGATCTTCAAACTTAGCCCAAACTGGTTTCATTGCGTTAACCCATTGCTGGCGTGCAGCAGGCGTTAACGTGACTAATTCTGAACGCTTAGAATCAATAATCGCTTGTCTATCTTGGTTATCTTTTTCTGAAGCAATTTTATTACCAAGAGCAATCGCTTCATCAAGTGATGATTTAAAGATGGCACGTTTATCAGCGGGTAGACCTTTCCAGAAGGTATTTGAGGTCACTACCATATAATCTAAAACGCCATGATTACTTTCTGTGATGTGACTTTGCACCTCATAAAATTTCATTGAATAGGTATTTGACCAAGTGTTTTCTTGACCATCAATAGCGCGTGTTTGTAGCAGAGTGAACACTTCAGAGAAGGGCTTTTTAACTGGAATAGCACCAACAGCATCAAACTGAGCTGCAATAACGTCAGATGCCATAATACGGAACTTTTTGCCATTCGCATCTTTTGGTAATGCCAAAGGATCGTTCGCAGAAAACTGCTTCATACCGTTGTGAAGATAACCTAGACCAACAAGGCCTTTACGGTTCATCGCGTTTAATAATTTTTGGCCTGAATCTGATTGCTGAAAACGATCAACTGCGGCCATATCTTCAAACAAGAAAGGTAAATCGAAAATCTGTAGTTTTTTGGTAAAGCGCTCAAACTTAGATAATGATGGTGCCACAAATTGCACATCGTTTAGCAGAAGTGCTGCTAGCTCATTGTTATCCCCAAATAACTGTGAGTTAGGAAATACGTTAACAACATATTCACCTGGTAAACGTTGCTCAATTAATTCTTTAAACTTAAGTGCCATTTGTCCTTTTGGAGTATTTTCCGCAACAACATGCGAAAATTTAATTTCTACAGGTTCAGCAAAAACATTAAAGCTCGCGGCAAGAATAGTAGCAATAGTCGCTAGTTTAGCAATTGACTTGAGTGGATGTGTAAAGGTACTGGTCGATTTTTTCATGATAATTAACTTCCTTTTTTTAGTGTTATATTTTCCTCAAGGTGGTGACTTGTCCCAGAACAAGTACGCCATAAACGCTTTATGAGGATAGATAAAACATAGCAAGCATTAGGCCAGAATGTTAATTATTTGTAACTCAATGAAATATATTAACTTTAATTTAATAAGGAAACAGGAGAGTGATTTTATGTGTGGATTGTCACACAGTAAAAAAATCCTTATGGGTGGGATGTCACACATTTGCACTGATCGTGATGTGAGGGTGGTATTTGTTGCTGGCTGAGGAATGTGAGTTTATATGGACTTAATTAAAAGGAGGGATATATA
>NZ_PJAP01000646.1:0-3618 GCF_002836795.1 Shewanella sp. 11B5
CGTCCAAAATCTATGGCGGTCGACTGGGCTAACGATGCGCAAAGCTTAACCAACTTACGTTAGCTGTACGTGACGAAGTGATCAATTTAGAAAAAGCAGCTATTGGCATTATTCAAATTGATTAACTTACAGAAATCAATTGAGTTAGATTGGTTCTGCTACTCCATTTTGCTGGTTATTACGCAGTGATTTTGCGGTGAACTGTACTATTGTTTACTACACTAAAACTAAAGATGTGCAGTTAACAATAGGAGCTATTATGAGTCACACTTATAAAGTCATTGAACTTGTTGGTTCATCACCAATCAGTTCAGATGAGGCTGTTAAAAATGCGATTGCAGAAGCCAATAAAAGTTTACTACATTTGCGCTGGTTTCAAGTTATCGAAACTCGTGGCCACTTAGAAGAAGGTCTCATTGCCCACTGGCAAGTAACTATTAAAGTGGGTTTTACCTTAGACTCTAATGCTTAGGACCTAGTTGTCGCTTTCGTTTATGCGTCTCTTGGTAAACCCTTTTGTATTGATCTAATCACTCGTTGAGTTTTCCGTGAAAGCGCCGATTGCGGCGCTTTTTGTATTTGTTGCACTAATGCCCATTCAATATGTTCATGTACCATATCATCCACTTCTTCACTGTGTTTACGTTGCTCCAATGCCTCAATAATGGCCGGATTAGCGGGAGCATTACCTAATGCAATCGCGATATTACGTAACCAACGTTTGTGACCAATTCGACGAATCGCACTACCTTCTGTTTGGCTGAGAAAATAAGTTTCAGACCAAGCAAATAAAGTCAGTAAATCGGGTTGAATAAGCGCAGTGCGAGTATGGAAATCAGTCTCTTTAGTCAGTGGTGCTTTAGCGTTTACCGGACACACTAGCTGACAGTCATCACAACCATAAATACGATTGCCTATAAGCGGGCGAAACTCTTCTGGAATAGCACCCTGTAATTCAATGGTCAAGTAAGAAATACAACGTCTTGCATCGACAACATAGGGTTCGACAATCGCATCAGTTGGGCATGATTTTATGCAGGCTACGCAAGTGTTGCAGCCTTCTTCAATCGGGATATCTAACGGCAATGGTAAGTTAATGAGTAACTCGCCGAGAAAAAACCAACTGCCTGCATCAGGGTGTAAAATTAACGAGTGTTTGCCAGTCCAGCCTAGTCCGGCTTTGTCGGCTAATGGACGTTCCAAAATAGGTGCAGAATCCACAAATGGTCTAAAATCAGTCGCATCAAAGTCTAGTTGTTGGCAATACTGGTTGATTTTATCGCCGAGCTTTTTAAGCCGTTGTCGGATGAGTTTATGATAGTCACGTCCACCCGCATAACGAGAGATATAACCAAGATTTGGGTCAGTTAAATTACTGGCAAAGCCGGCGTCAGGTGGTAAATAGTCCATCCGAGCACAAATCACTCTAATGGCTCCTGGATGTAACTCTGCAGGTCTAGCGCGCATCATTCCGTGATTAGCCATATAACCCATCTCACCGTGATACCCCTTATCTAACCAATCTTGTAATGCTGCTTCATGTTGGCTTAAGTCGACATCAGCAACACCAATATGAGCAAAGCCAAGTTCTTTACCCCAAAGCTTGATTTGTCTATTGAGCACATCAAGTTGAGCCGCGGTCAATGGACAGGGCTCAGTTGTTAGATCGGTTCCTAGATCAGGAATAGGATTTGGAGTTAATGCTGCGGTCGTTGTTGTCATAACACTATCATTGAGTAAACACGCTAAAATTATACGCGTTTTACTCAGCTTTGACACAATTTCGACCTGCAGCTTTGGCAGAATAGAGCGCTTTGTCGGCTTTTAGTAACAATGGTGACAAGTCTTCTTCATTACTATAGCTGGCAACCCCGGCACTGACGGTTTGATGTAAGTTCGGCGCAATCTGAGTCCAATCGTAATCAGCAATGGTTTCAATTAAACGATTAGCGATTTCAATGGCTTTAGTTTTGTCGATATTAGGCAGTAAAATCAAAAATTCTTCACCGCCAACACGTCCAACAACATCGGTATCGCGCATCATGCTTGCGCTAATTGACGCTAGCTTTACTAGCACTTTATCGCCCATATCATGGCCTAATGTATCGTTGACCATTTTAAAATGATCAGCATCAAAAGAGATAATGGAAAACGGCTTACCTGATAGTTTGGATGATTTTAAGAAGTAATGCCCCTGAGAATAGGTATCACGTCTATTGGCCAATTTAGTCAGCTCATCGGTTAGGGCTAAACGCCTAAAGAGTTGTTTTCGTATAACTTGCTTGTAAGCAAACATTGATACGATAATTAAAATAATCGCAACTAAGATAATAATGATAATTTGCATGCTTTCGTTACGCTGTAAAATCTGTAACTGTTGCTCTTTATCTTTGTCGCGTTGTATTAACCATTCGTTTTCGGTTTGAATTTTGTTGGTATTAAAGCGCGCTTGCATTTCTGAGTTGCGATCAGACATATTTTGCTTATCAAGTGCCATGTGCATTTTAATAAATTTTTGTAATGTTTTTAATGCATTTTCAATATCACCTTTAGCTTGGTAGATATCGCTTTTGAGATAGATGTTTTCATTTTCACCGCGTTGATTGCCACCACGGTTAAAATCAATTGATGCAAGTTGACTGTATTCAAGGGCTTTATCTAATTCATTTTTAGCTAAATATACTTGTGCTAGGTATAACATTAATGAACTATGCGGCCCATCATTACTGACTGGGATTTCTTTTTCTGCTTCCTTTAACAGCACTAGTGCTTCATCTATTTTATCTAGTTTAATCAGGTTTCCTGCAATATTGGTTTTGGCATCTGCAATAGCAATGTTATCTTTTTGGGTTTTCCAGAAGGTAAGCGACTGTTTAAATCGTGCCGTAGACTCGTCAATACGCCCAAGCTCTAGAAGTGAAAACGCGATCTGATTATTGATATTATCAGCTTCTATTTGTTGATTGGCCTTAAGGTAAGCTTGTTCAAGTTTTATTTGGTATTTCAGAGCGGTTTCAGCATCACCAAAACGCCGATAACTTGCAGCAAGTTCACTTAAGTTATCATTTGCCCAATAAGTTAAATTAAGATTTTCATACAATTGTTGCGATGTAATTAAATCTTCTAATGCAGATGAATAGTTGCCTTGATATGACAGCATTGCCCCTCGAATGCTTCGGCCGTCAGCGATAAGTCGAGGATCTTCAAGTTCGTATGCGTTATTTATTGCATTAGAAAGATCGTCAAGAGCTTCGTCTAATTGCCCTGAAAACTGTTTGTAATAACCTAAACATAATAATAAATCAGTATGAATTGCTGATGGATAGGGTACTGAATATATCAGCAGTTGTTGCTCTGCATACTTAATGGCGCTGGCAAGTTCACTATCTGTAGTAGAAGGCTGGTTCCAGCAGTATAAACGGACATAGAGTTTTTGACGGATCTCATCGTCAGAGGCAATGAGCCGCTTATATTCGTTGAGTAACTCTTCACCTGAAACCTGATCAACATAATCAGCTAAATCTATTTTTTTATAGATCGCATCAGCTTTGACGTTGTCGTAATAAGCGGCAAAGACTGATGTAGGTAAAAAAAATATTGCTATAAAAATGGCAATAA
>NZ_PJAP01000647.1:0-3616 GCF_002836795.1 Shewanella sp. 11B5
CAGCAATAATACGAACATCCACTTTTAAGCTACGATCATCACCGACTTTTTGTAAATCCCCGTATTGCAGTACTCGCAACAATTTAGCTTGTAAATTAAGTGCGAGCTCACCAATTTCATCTAAAAATAGGGTTCCCTTATCGGCCATTTCAAATTTGCCGCTACGATGGCTAATTGCGCCTGTAAAGGCCCCTTTGACATGACCGAAGAGTTCGCTTTCGGCAACGGATTCAGCCAGCGCGGCACAATTTAAATATACTAGCGGCTTATTGGCTCGCACAGAGTTTTGGTGAATGGCTTTGGCTATTAGTTCTTTACCGGTACCGGTCTCTCCTAAAATCAATACATTGAGCTCTGTTGCTGCGACGACATTGACTTCATTAAGCAGAGATAGAAGGTTATCCGCTTGACCGATGATTTCAGTTTCTTCATGCAGTTGCCCTGATGGTTTAGTATCCGGAATCGTAAAATTGTTGGCTTGTTTTTCGAGTTTATCTATCAGTAATGCATTGTTTAAAGAAACCGCAGCAATAGCACTAAAACTGCGTAAATCATTATTGGTGAATTGATCAAATTTGTTTGGGTCGAGTGCATCGATGGTGAGTGCGCCAATGAGTTGCTCGTTAGCGAATAACGGTAAGCCGATACAGGCATGCACTTTTAAGTCGCCGTCGACATTGGGGATTAAGCCATCGTAAGGATCCGCAAGCTCGCTATCGGAAGGGAAACGGACAATATCTCCTGCTCGAGCAATGGCTTCAAGCCTCGGATGTTCGTTTAAAATAAAGCGCCGTCCAAGTACGTCAGCACTTAACCCATCAATTGCTAAAGGGGTAAATTGATGACCTTGGAATGATAATAGCGCCGCAGCATCGCAATCGAGCGTTTCTCTTACCGTGGTTAATAAACGTGAAAAACGGTCTCGATTAGATAAGTTAGCGGTAATATCAAGTGCGATACGGGTTAAGTCTGCTTGACTCAATGCCATGTCAAACTCCAGTTAACAACAAGTTGATGTCATTATGACAAGTGTGAATATAACAACAAGGGCAAAGGCCAAATTGTAGATAAAAAAGGGGCCATAAAGGCCCCTGATGATGTTTATTAAAGCGCGTTTATCAATGCATACTTAGTTAATCGTTAATGCACCAGCTTGCTTCGCTTTAGCACCTTTGCTGACGATGGCCTTCTTAATAAGGTCAAATAAGAACGCCGCCATTAATAATCCACCAATACTGAAGATAATGTCGCCGAACATTCTCATCCACACGAGGTTTTCAACTAAGTCGCTATGGATAACAGCAGGTGAACGGGCATACCAGTAACCGTGATCGATTGCAGCAAAGAATTGCACAATACCAACAGGCAGTAGCGACATAAACACCATTGCTGCTAAACCGATGTTTAAGGTCCAAAATGCGCCTTTAAGGTATTTGTGGTTCCATTGCATATCGCCTGTTAATCCGCGTAAACAGAATAACATCAATCCTATACCTAGCATGCCATACACGCCCATAAATGCCGCGTGAGCATGGGTTGCCGTGGTGTTTAAGCCCTGGATAAAGTATAGCGAGATAGGTGGGTTAATTAAGAAACCTAATACACCAGCACCCACTAAGTTCCAGAACGAAGTCGCCACAAAGAACATAATCGCCCAGTGATAACGCTCCATCCAAGGGCTGGCTTTTCGTAAACGATAGGTTTCCATCGCTTCAAAACCAATTAATGCTAACGGCACAACTTCAAGTGCTGAGAATATCGCTCCCCAAGCAATAACTGAAGTTTGAGTACCGGTAAAGTATAAGTGATGTAAGGTACCGATTAAGCCACCGGTTAAAAACACCACGGTTGAGAACAATACCGCACCATTGGCACTTCGAGCACGGATAAGCCCTAAGCGAACTAACATTAATGCTATTACAGATGTCGCAAATGTTTCAAAGAAGCCTTCAACCCATAAGTGGACCACCCACCAACGCCAGTATTCTGCAATCGCTAGGTTAGAGTGTTTGCCCATAAACAGGCCTGCACCATAAAATAAGCCAATGGCGACACAAGAAGCGTATAGCACCCAAATAACCGGTTGCATGTCGTTGCTGACTTTTAACGCTGGGCGCATTGAAGCAGTGACTAACGCTAACCAAATTAATAAACCTACCAGCAACAATACTTGCCATACGCGGCCTAAATCGATGTATTCATATCCTTGGTGACCAAACAAGAAGTTCATGTCTAGATCAAAATACTGCTGAACACCCAACCACTCTCCGGCCATAGAGCCAAGGACGATAACAACTAACGCGCCCCAAAGAATGTTCACCCCTAGGCGTTGATACTTCGGCTCGTAACCAGAGAGTGCCGGGGCAATGTATAAGCCAGTGCCTAACCAAGCTGTGGCTATCCAAAATACTGCAAGTTGAGTATGCCAAGTTCGAGTGACCGAATAAGGCAGAATTTCAGATAAAGGGAAACCATAAAACTCTTGGCCTTCAACCGCGTAGTGTGCCGTAATTCCACCAAGCAGTATTTGCAGTAAAAACAGTCCAATCGCAGTGACAAAGTATTTACCTACTGCTTTTTGCGATGGCGTAGGTTTAGTGAAAAATAATGGGTCATCTTTAGCGGGTTCTGGTAATGCTTCTTCTTTGCAACAAGCATGGTGCCAAATCAACATGGCAATACCAAGAATCAATGTCACTACGCTCAACACCGACCAAACTATGTTATCTGAAGTCGGTAAATTACCTATCTGTGGGTCATATGGCCAGTTATTGGTGTAAGTATAATCGTAACCAGGACGTTCGGTTACCGCTGCCCATGAGCCCCAAAATAAGAAAGCATTTAGCAGTTCACGATGGCTAGCATCGGTGATAGTACCTTCTTTCATTGCATATTGTTCGCGCAGTGATGACAGTGCAGGATCGTCACCAAAAAGTGATAAATAGTGTTGAGTCACTTCATTTATCGCCGCAACTCTGGTGTTTGAAAGCGTAACATAGGTTTTATCCTCTGCACTTTCGACAACCGTATTATGGCGCATATCATTTCTGAGGGCTTTTTCTAACCCTGCTTGCTGTTCAGAGTCGAGTTCTGCGAAATCACGATTGAAACGTGCTTTAGCCGTAATAGACAACCAAGCTTGTGCTTCACGGTGCAACCAATCAGCAGTCCAGTCTGGTGCCACATAAGAGCCATGACCCCAAATAGATCCTAATTGATGACCGCCCATTGAGCGCCATACAAGTTGGCCTTGCTCAATATCATTTTCGGTAAATATTGGTTGGCCACTGGTGTCAGTAAACGCCGTTGGAATAGGGGGTTTTTCTCGATATATGCCACTACCTAAACTGAGTAATACAGTGAAGGAAGCCACAAGCACGATGAGTAGTGCAATGCCGGTGAGTTTGTTTTTGCTCATAAGTCCTCTTAGCGCAAAGTCATTTTGATACAGATGACCAGAGCAATACACAAGTCGTGCCAACTTTTGGTTTGTTGTAAGTTGTTGATATTATATTGTTTTGTTTTTCCCCTCTACTCGAGAAGTGTCTTTTTAACAGTTGTAGATAGCTGTTAAAAAGACACTAAGTGTTAAAATGACACATTAATAACGTGATGT
>NZ_PJAP01000648.1:0-3611 GCF_002836795.1 Shewanella sp. 11B5
TTTTAAGCTTAAATCTGATTCAATCGGTTATTTTACGCAAACCAGTGGTCTGATTATTGTCCTAAATAGTCAGTTGCAATCGCGTTCGAACTGGGTATTTTGTGGATTTAAAAATAAACAGTAATTAATTCAGCCTGAGTTACTCTGAATGGGTTGATTAATCAGTAGTTAACCTCTGATTAGTTAACCTCTGATTAATTAAATTCGCATCAATTAACGCAGTACCAACTCATTATGCATTCCACTTAGCTGTACTTTTTGACGCCCTGTTATGTCAAACGTGCGTATTATCAGTTCATTTTTCGAATCCTAAAGCGGTTTTGAAAAAGGCTTTGAACTGATAAAATAGCTAATCAAATTGGTATTACATTAACCTAATAAAGACACAAAGGCGTGGAGCCATAAATGATGAATGAGCAGCAATTGTTAGAAGCGATTAATCAAACCATGCCATTTGGTAAATATGCTGGTCGTAAATTACTGCAGTTACCTGAACCTTATTTAGTTTGGTTTCACTCTAAAGGTTTTCCTGAAGGCAAACTTGGTGAGCAATTAGCATTAATGTATGAAGTGAAGCTCAATGGATTGGAAGAAATGCTACAACCTCTGTTAAAGCGGTGAAGCTAGGTAGTAAGCTATGAAGCTGGTAACAAGAGGTGACAAGCGATAACGAAATCCGCCCTAGTATCTAGTCTATTAACCGTTTTTTCATGTAAAAGCCAGTAAACGTTTGGCCACATTTTTGTTGGTAGCTTGTCTGTTGCAAAACAAACCCCATAGCTTCAAACAACGGTTTAGATAAGTATGATGCATCAACACTGAGATAAGGATATTGTTGCTGAAGAGCCCAATGTTGTAAGTGTTTATAGAGTGCGCTGGCGATGCCTTGCTGCTGATAGTCGGGGTGAACGTATAAGCAGTCAATATAACCTTGGTGCTTAAAATGAGTTTCTAGACTAATGAAGCCGATGACCTGTTGGTTATCAAGTGCTAACCAGGCTTTATTTCGTTTGTATCGTAGTTGCCAAAATTTAGTAGAGCGCGGTGCTGATGACCATGCGTTGAGTTTTATGCTTGGGTATCTTGGATGAATAATACCTTGTACCGCAGTATGGTATAACTCACTTATTTGAGTTGCATATGATGCAGAAAAATCAACGATTTGATGAGGTTGATTTATTGAGTTTTTCATAAAAAAGACCAATCGATAAGATTGGTCAATTATGTAAGCTTTTTACGATAAAACGTACTATTTTTTATTAATATTGCCAACAAACATGATTTTATCAAATGTTCTGTTTAGGCTTGAGCTTTTAAAGTCGCTCATCCACATTTGTTCAGACACTTCTACTTTATCGCCTTTAGTCACTTCAGTTTGCGGACCCGCAGCCCAATATGTTTTATCAGCTTCTTTAAGTTGAACATAGGTATAACCGCCGCCATTCATGGTGTCGAGTACTTCACCTTGATGCAAAGCACCTTGCGCCCATACAGAAGAAACACCCATAGCCAAAGTGGCAGCGGCAGCAAATGCAATTAATTTAGCTTTCATGTATGTATTCCTATTTTGCCCAAAAAATGATAGTTAATGAGGATATTAATTCAACGTTTGTATCATTTAACCATTTCTACTCATTCTGGTCTGTGATCTACCGCGAATTATTGTCTTCTATCAGCTGTTAGGTATTTTCTGTTAGGTATTCTCTGTTGGGTATTGTCATCTAGATACATGAAGCCATCGTTTAGTCGCGGTGGCTAATATAATGTACATTTGCAAATAGTTGTCCCGTAATGAGATGTCCATGCTGGCTAACAAAATCGATAAAAGCTTCAGGGAGTGTTTGATTGCTCATCGGTTGCTGCCAGTGAGCATGCAATAGTGCATCATATCCTTCCTTACCCGCAGCGGTATAAGCACTTGATACACCAATATACAGTTTATTGGATTCAAGAGTTTGCCATTGATCCTGCTTGTAGATATCAATCTGGGTGATCCGCTGGCCTTTAATTCGCTTACCATCATAGAAGTAGCGCAATCCATAAGGATAGGGGAAACTGCCCGCTCCGGTACCAACAATGCCATTATTGGTCGCGCTATTGATGGACGATTCTAATGCTTCAATAATGTGTTTACCCATAATTTGATACAGCGTTAGGGGTAATTCGAATGGCAGAATGCGGCCAACAACATCAGCAAGTGATAACTGACCTTTATTGAGCGATTGCCTCACCCCCCCAGCATTATGCAGTGCAAAATCGATATTTGGCTCAATGTATTTAGCCGCTTTATACATGCTACGACTCACCCAAGGGGCTATTTCGCTGCCATGAGGGAGCTGTTTGCTGGGTAACCTAGTGTGAACAAAGTTTCGAGGTATATGAGCCAGTATTTGGTTTTCTAGCGCATCTAATGATGGGCGGTATTGGCTATGAATGACCTGATGAATAGCATCATCATGCTGAGCGTCTTTAATACTTGGATGGGTGAACAACTGCTCGATTAAATCAGCAGCAATAGCGCTATCGGCAGGCTGTCCGTCTTTGGTGCTGACTTGAATATTGTCATCAAGCATAAAATAATTATTACCGATAAGCTCGGTTACTTTGCCATTTGAATCAAAATTGATTTGGGCAAGACCCAGTGTTTCTGCATATTTTCCGGCATGCAAAATAGGCGTTGAGTTTATCGTTTCGGCGTAAGGAATATCGCTTAAGCCAATGTTACTCATACTACCTTGAAGTGTATGAGAATGTCCGCCGACAATTAGGCTTATGCCGTCGACACTGGCAGCAAGTTCTTGGTCTTGGTCTAAACCTAGGTGGCTTAGTACAATAATATGGTTAATACCTTGTTGTTTCAGTTTTTGAACTGTTTTACGGGTGGTGTCGATAGCATTAACAAAATGAGTATCGGGGTCCGGCCTAGCGATTAAATGCATTTGGTCTAAGGTAATACCAATAATAGCCATCTGGGTATCGTGAAATGGCTTTATCAGTACTTTTGCTGTTCTGGTGCTGTCATCAAAGTCGTACAACATTGGGTGGCCGTATAATCGACCTGTTTTATGTCTATCTTCTGCGCTTAAATCCATATTGCCGGCTAATACCGGAAAATCGATACGGTTCAAAAAGGCTTGTACAGGGCTGTTACCTGCATCGATTTCGTGATTACCCAATACCATAGCATCAGGTTTGAGTAAGTTAAGGAGGTGTGCATTAGCCGCACCTTGAAACTCCCTGAAATATAAAGTGCCCTGAAAGCTATCGCCGCCATGTAAAAATAGAAATGGAGTTAGTTCGGCTGCGGCTTGCTGCCTTGCCTGTTCTATTTGGTAACCTAAGCGCGCATAGCCACCTGAATGGCCTTCAAGTGTATAAGTGTGTTGCTGGGCTGTCAGGCTAAATTGGACTGGACTAGGTTCGAAGTTAGAATGAGTGTCATTAATATGAGCTATAGATAAACGATAAATATGTGACATTTTTTCCCTCAATTTAATGTCGCTATCTTATACTAATTTAGGTAAACATGTTATCGCTGCGCGTTTTTGTGATCTTTATATTGCAGCTCAAATTACGAAAACGATGGTACAAATTAGCTGAATATAGCCAAT
>NZ_PJAP01000649.1:0-3591 GCF_002836795.1 Shewanella sp. 11B5
TTAATCAGAGATAACTTAGTGATCAATAATTCATTATGGGGATTTATGGTAGTGAACATTGCCGATATTGCCAGTGTCGCTGATCAACAATCAACTGAATTAAATAAAGATGAGCCAGAAACCATTATTATTGGCCGTGGGCAGAGTAATGTCACTATTACCTTAAACCGTCCGGTCATTTATCATGGTGGTATGGGTCAATTGCCCGAACCGATGAAAACAGTGCATTTGAGTGTAAATGATCCGCAGCGATTAATTCAGGCGCTGAACAAAAGCAAAGTTTCGGCGGCTGCATAACTGAAAAATTCTATAAAAAAAATGCGCTGATAAAAGCGCATTTTTTATGGGTAAACTAGCACTACCAAGTGTACCTCAGTCGCTAATTTGTCGATTAATCTCGCACTAACTTAATCTCGTACTAACTTAGTTAAGTCTGCAGGGCGATAATAAACTGATTTTAATACTTTGCCTTGGCGTACTACTTTTCCTGCCATATCGACATCTTTAGCGCACTTAGCAATAATAAACTCGCCTTTAGTGCTACCGACAATCTCAACACCTTGCTTGGCGTAAAAGGCGATGGTTTCATCTAATTCCTGCTGGTTACGGCATACTTTACTCATGTTGCTCGAGTGCACTTCATCCCAGCATTGGATAAAGTCTATTTCGCGGTTTTTAGCCACGTTAAGCAATAAATCGATAATATAGCTGATCTCTAGACGATCGATTACCTGAGACGCACCTATGTGCACTAAACGGCCCATTAAAACGTAAACTGAGTCAACAATCGCATCAGCTTGTTCCATGCGAGAGTCAGCTTCTGCAAGCTCGGTCATTTCTTCAATAATTAATGAGGTGTGTAAAGTGTCTGCTTTATCGTCTAGGCTAGCACTGTCGTTAACCGGTAAATCAAAAGTACTGCGAAACTCAAAAATATCGCGATATAAATGGTCATAGATAGGCTGGGTGAGTTGACTGAGTTTCATTGGAGTACCTTACGTAATAAATGTGTGCTAATTTTAAAGAAATGATCAACATAATACAAAAAATTGCCTACTGTTTGTTGGCAGTAGGCAACGATTTTTTCTAAACACCAAAGGTATGACGTAATTCTTTAGCTTTGTCTGCGTGAGTTTTGATATTTAATGCCGCTATTTCAATAATATTTAAGCTAGCAAGGTTACTACGGCTTAATTCTGTGATGGTATGGATACTATGAGTCATTTCTGCTGTGACCAATTTTTGTTGTTCTGCCGCAACAGTATTTTGTTGGGTAAATTGGTTTATTTCATTAATACTTTGGTAGATATCTTCGAATTTTGTCGAGGAAAATCCTATCTCTTTGGCGCATGCTTCAGCCTGAAGCTTACTGGCTTGCATTTGTTCGGTCCACTTACTGAGCATTGTATGCATGGATTGAACGCTTGTAGATATTAATTCTGTTGAGAGTTGTGTTCTACTTGATAGGTTTCTCACTTCATCCGCTACTACGGCAAATCCACGACCTTGTTCACCAGCCCGAGCCGCCTCAATGGCTGCATTTAATGCGAGTAAATTTGTTTGCTCTGCAATGCTTTGAATTTCTTGCATAGCATTAGACACATTTTCTGCTTCTTTATTTAACAAGTGTACATTGGCTGCTGCAGCTGAAACTGATGTGGCTAAATGCTCAATGCTATGGCGATTAGCTTGCATTTCAGTTCTGCTTTCAAGACATACATGTTGTGCTTGGTTAACATGATTTGATGTCGATGTAGCATGTTGGGCTATCTCTGCAACCGTGGTATTCATCGCTTCAATTGCTATAGCGATTTCATCTATTTGATTTTTTTGTTGTTCAATGCTGTGATTAGCTTCTTGTGCAGAGTAAACGAGTTCATTTGCGATATGGTGTAAGTTGTTACCTTGATCTTGTGATCGACCCAGAACGCCTTGCATCTTTGCTTGATTTAGAATTTGTTGAAACTCGAGTACTGAAATATTGTCATTACCACAATAGACCAATCGACTGACTGAATCATACTGTTGTTGGTATTGATTAATTTTATTCGGCAATGAAAAGAGTTCTTTGGTGAATAATATAGTGTTAATTAGCGCTAAAAACACGATAACTGCCGCCATAGTCCAGTTAAAAAACAGACCACACCCAATGCTAGCAACCATCGTTATGATTGTGCCTAACCATCGTTTATGTTGGCTAGTCATTACATCGCTAGCTGTTTTTCCTTGCTTTATTTGGCTATAGAGTTTTTGTGCATTATTAATATATTCTGGTTTTGCCTTAATACGTACCGATTGGTATCCAGTAATTTGGCCTTTTTCATATAATGGAGAAACAAAAGCATCGACCCAATAGTAGCTACCATCTTTACAGCGATTTTTTACAATCCCACGCCATGATTCACCAGCTTTGAGCTTATCCCATAATTCTTTAAAGGCCTCTGAAGGCATGTCGGGATGTCGAACAATATTGTGATTATGAGTGATGAGTTCTTGTTCACTGAAGCCTGATATTTTAATGAATGACTCATTGGCATAAGTAATAATGCCACGTTTATCTGTAATCGATACTAGCTCGTCATTGATATTAAGACTGACTTCCCTATCTATTACATCCTTGTGTCTCATATTTATCTTCCATTAATGTTAATTTTTAAAGAGAACGTTATTTTGTTAGTCTCCTCACAATTATAAAGGTTATTAAGGTGTAGGTCATACTAATAAATAGGTATTGTCATATCTCGATACAAATTAACTGTTTAATTTGACAATAAAAAACCGACAATGATGTCGGTTTTTATGTGGCCATCAATTTAAGTTTGCATAAATACTCAAATTGAAATGTATATTATTTGATAAATGCGAAGGCATCACCGTATAAATGAGCTTCTTCAATGCCAAGCTCACGGAACAATTCTCGTGCAGTGCCAACCATATCAAAACGGCCAGCAATGTAGATATCGTAGCCATTCAAACTGACAAAATCCTGCTTAATTTGTTCGAGTAGATTAGCTTTTTTACCTTCCCAATTACCGTCAGCAAGTTCTACTACTGGAATAAACTCTAACCAAGAATGATCGGCATGCCATTGACGAGCGATGTCTTGATAGTACATGGCTTCTTCGTTACGGCAACCCCAATACAGTTTAGTATTAATGGTTTCGCCGTTAGCAATTTGTGCTTCAACGATACTTTTTATGTATGAGAAACCCGTGCCGCCTGCAATTAAAATACGCGGTCTGTGGCTATCGCTGCGTAAAAATGCGTCGCCAGCGGGTGCTTCAATATCAATATGTGTCGCTGTTTGTAGGCGTTCAACAACTTGCATTGGATAACTTTCGCTAACCGCGGCACCAATATGCAATTCAATTAACGCTGCATTAGGCGCGGAAGCGATAGAAAAAGGACGTTTGTCTTTTTCACCCATGACCACAGTTAGGTATTGACCAGCCTTAAAATCAAAGGCAGCTTCGGGTTTAAGGAACACTTGGTATACAGCGTCATTAAACGGGGTGACTTTTTCAATCTGACAACGAATGGTTTTCATCTAACGTCCTTTAAACCCTTTTATAATTTTTTATCAACGAGTTA
>NZ_PJAP01000850.1:0-3590 GCF_002836795.1 Shewanella sp. 11B5
AGAGAGAACTATGTTTATTTCAAATGCATATGCAAGCCCAATTAGTGGTGTAGCCGGTGGCGAAACCATGCAGTTAATTTTTATGCTAGTCATGTTTGGATTAATCTTTTACTTCATGATTTTCCGTCCACAGTCAAAGCGTGTAAAAGAGCACAAAAACCTAATGGCGTCGATTTCAAAAGGTGATGAAGTGTTAACCAGTGGTGGCATTCTCGGTAAAGTGACCAAAATCGGTGAAGAAAGTGATTATGTGTTATTAGCGATTAATGATAACAACCAAATCACGATTAAAAAGGATTACATCGCAGCGGTATTGCCTAAAGGTTCTATCCAGTCGTTATAAAGCCAAGAGGGCTATGGTGTGTTAAATAAATACCCAATGTGGAAAAACATCATGGTGATGCTTGTCATCGCCATTGGTAGTTTTTATGCAATACCAAATTTGTTTGGTGAAGATCATGCAGTGCAGATTGTCGCAACTCGCGGCGCAGAAGTGACTGCATCGACACAAACGACTGTGGTTGATTTATTAGATAGTCAGGGTATTGCGGTAAAGCGTGCCGAGCTAGAAAATGGTCAGTTATTAGTCCGAGTGCAAAATCCTGAGCAGCAGTTGGTGGCTAAAGAAGCTATCGCTGAACTGCTTGGTCAGAAATATACCGTTGCATTAAACTTAGCACCGGCAACCCCTGAATGGCTAGAAGCTGTTGGTGGGTCGCCGATGAAATTAGGTTTAGATTTACGTGGTGGTGTTCACTTCCTAATGGAAGTGGATATGGGCGAAGCTATTCGTAAAATGGAAGAAGCTAAGATAGCTGATTTCCGTAGCCAGCTTCGTGAAGAGAAAATTCGTTATGCTGGTATTCGTAAAACCCCGAAAGGGATTGCGATTAAGTTTCGAGATGCTGAAACGGTTGACCAAGCAGAGACTTATTTAAAAACACGCAGCAATGACATGACCTATACCGATGCGAGTAGCGGTAATGAGTTTATGCTTCTTGCTACCATGAGTGATGCTTACCTTAAGCAAATTAAGGAAGAAGCACTGCAGCAAAACATTACCACTATTCGTAACCGTGTTAACGAGTTGGGTGTTGCTGAGCCTGTAGTACAACGTCAAGGCGCTGAGCGCATTATTGTTGAACTGCCTGGTGTACAAGACACTGCTCGAGCAAAAGAAATTTTAGGTGCTACGGCATCAATTGAATTTCGTATGGTTGATGATAAGGCTGACGTAAGCGCAGCTGCAAATGGTCGTGTTCCAGCAGGTGCAGAAGTGTACCAACGCCGTGAAGGCGGGATTGCCGTATTGAAAAAAGAAGTGATGCTAACGGGTGATCATATCACTGGTGCACAACCTACTTTTGATGAATACAGCCGTCCACAGGTAGCGATTAATCTTGACGCGAAAGGCGGCTCGATTTTCTCTAACGTGACCAAAGACAATATCGGTAAACCAATGGCAACATTGTTTATCGAATATAAAGACAGTGGTACACGTAATCCTGATGGCACAGTGAAAATGACTCGTATTGAAGAGGTTATTTCAGTTGCGACGATTCAGGCTCGTTTAGGTCGTAATTTTGTGATTACCGGTCTTGAGCACACTGAAGCACAAAGCCTAGCCTTATTATTACGTGCAGGCGCGTTGATCGCGCCAGTGACAATTGTAGAAGAAAGAACTATTGGCCCAAGCTTAGGTGCTGAAAACATCCAAAACGGTGTTCAAGCGATGATTTGGGGCATGGTTGTTGTTCTTGTATTTATGATGGTTTACTACCGTGCATTTGGTTTTATTGCCAACCTTGCATTGATGGCAAACTTAATTATGGTTGTTGGTGTGATGTCTATGATCCCAGGTGCGGTATTAACCTTGCCAGGTATTGCGGGCATGGTATTAACGGTGGGCATGGCGGTTGACGGTAACGTACTTATTTTTGAACGTATCCGTGAAGAACTTCTTGGCGGTCGCAGCGTGCAACAAGCTATCCATGAAGGTTATGGTAATGCTTTTTCAACCATTGCAGATGCTAACATCACCACCTTTATGACAGCGTTAATCTTGTTTGCTGTCGGTACCGGTGCGGTGAAAGGCTTTGCTGTTACCTTAATGATAGGTATCGCGACTTCGATGTTTACAGCCATTGTTGGCACACGCTCAATCGTGAATGCGGTTTGGGGTGGTAAGCGCGTTAAGTCATTGTCTATCTAAGGGAGAAGTTGAACATGTTTCAGATATTTTCAGTAAAGAATACAGTCGACTTCCTTCGTCATGCATTTCCTATTAGTGTAATGTCGTTGATCTTAGTTATTGCTTCTTTTGTATCGTTAGGCGTACAAGGCATTAACTGGGGCTTAGACTTTACCGGCGGTACGGTTGTTGAAATGGAGTTTTCTGCTCCTGTTGACTTAAATGCTCTACGTGCAACCATGACGACTGATGAAGCTGAAGGAGCCGTGGTACAGAACTTTGGTTCAAGCCGCGACATTTTAGTTCGTTTACCGGTAAGAAATGAGTTAAAAAGTGATGTCCAGGTTGCAGCAGTATTAACTGCTGCGCAGTCAATTGATTCAGGCGTGATTCAAAAGCGTGTTGAGTTTGTTGGGCCACAAGTAGGTAAGGAATTAGCAGAGCAGGGGGGCTTAGCCGTTATTGTTGCCTTAATCTGTATTCTTATCTATGTATCATTTCGTTTTGAATGGCGTTTAGCTGCAGGTTCTGTAGCGGCGCTAGCCCATGACGTTATTGTGACCTTAGGGGTCTTTTCGGTATTACAGCTTGAGTTTGACTTGACCGTATTGGCAGGTTTATTGACGGTTGTGGGTTACTCACTTAACGATACCATCGTAGTGTATGACCGTATCCGTGAAAACTTCCTTAAAATGCGCAAAGGCACTCCTGTAGAGATTGTGAATACCTCAATCACTCAGACCATGAGTCGTACTGTTATTACTACAGGTACTACATTAATTACCGTTATTGCGCTGTTTTTAAAAGGCGGCACAATGATCCATGGTTTTGCGACTGCATTATTACTCGGTATTTTTGTGGGTACATACTCATCGATTTACGTGGCAAGTTATTTAGCCATTAAATTGGGTATCAATCGTGAACATATGTTACCGGTAGAGATTGAGAAAGAAGGTGCAGATCAGCCTTCAATGATGCCTTAATAAGTATTATTAATCTTAATCGCTAAAAAGAAACCCCAGCTTGCTGGGGTTTCTTTTTATGCCTAAGTTATGATCTTTTGTTCTGCTAAATGCACTTCACAGGCAGCCATTAACGTTTTATGCCATTGAGTTTGTGGATCAACTATCAGAGCTTCCCATCCATCACTGCCGAGTATATCAACACTGATAAACATCAGTGAAGTTAACGCCATAGTGCCAGATACTCTAAATGTACCGATATTCGTCTCTATACGAGAAATGGTTATCTTAGTCATGATGTAAAGTGATGAGGTAATCTGCTTGGCCGTTTTCGGTTGATGTAAACTCACCATGACCGATGAATTGCTTCAAGTTATCGGTACCTGAGTCAGCTATTACATTGAATTGGCTTTGGGCAACACCTTGTGAAAAGACGC
>NZ_PJAP01000851.1:0-3586 GCF_002836795.1 Shewanella sp. 11B5
AAGAGTAAAACGTTTTTAGCCGAACCCTTCGGGCAGCGTTTGTTGGTCATTTTTACTGCGTTATCGACTTTTTATGTAGAATAACTACACCACAAAGTCTCTGCCGCGCAGTTATAAATGTGAGTAATGACCAACAATTCGCTGCAAAAACAACCTTGAAAGATCAACAGGCCCTAGGGTTAAACATGCCATTACTAACATTTCGGTGTTTTCATAACGATAAACTTAGGCGAAGTTTTAGCACAAATCAATTTATAACAGTACAAATAAACATAACACTCTATGGGGAAGGTTTTATGGTGCTGAAACGTAGAAAAAGATGCCATTTTCTAGCGACTCTCTCAAAATGAACTAGCCACTTATATCCGCTTTACCTTTGGTACTAACCTTACTTTATAAGCTAAGTAAGGTTAGCCATTCTTTTAGATTCATTCTTGTAAATTAATTGATATTGAAACCAATCCCATTGCTAGCATGAGTAAATTTATGGCTAACTGATATAAGTATATTGTGAATGAATAGTCGCTCTAAATTACTTTGAGGCAGATCTTGGCTAGCCATGCCAGCGAGCAGAGAGATGGAAAAAAGTGTGTTTGAGGTATTGATTAACCCAGCTTACTTGGTATTGGTTTAGCTTGATTTATAACGTAGCTTCATTTGAACTTATTGCGTGCAGCATGTGAGCTACAGGACGTTGTAAATGTAGCGATCACAGGGAAAAGCCAAATAGGAAAAGCTCAAATCTAATTAGCTGACTTATTTTGGACAAATTCAATATTTAAATTGAGGCCGTTGAAGAAAATAGAAAAATGTTGCAGGGCGGCTGGGCCAATTTTTTTAGAAGAGTTAAGAGGAAACATCCGTTGAGTTCCTCTTGTTCTGGTGTGGCAAAGTGCCACGACGTTAGTGGCCGCAGGCCATCGCGGTAACGCACTATCCATATATAACACTATGCGTAAATAACACCACGGCGCATTAACCATTTTTCAATCTCGACGGCAAACAAAATAAGTGAAGACAACAACAGACAGACAATAAGATCGACCATTGGCAGAGGCTGTGTATGGAAAATGGTGTTTAACGCAGGTGTATAAATCACGACCATCTGAAATAACAACGTTAACAGAAAAGCCCCTAACATCGGTAAATTACTGAACAAACCAATACGCAATAATGAAGCACTCTCACTGCGAACCGCCAGTGAGTGAAACAACTGTGATACCGTTAATACCGTAAACACCATTGTCTGCCAGTAAACAACGTCACGGGAAATAGCCCACGCCATAGTCGCAATGGATATTCCACCAATAAACAATCCTACCCAGATAATATGTTGCCACATACCATGAGAAAAAATACTTTCCTTTGGAGGGCTGGGCGCACGACTCATTATATTCGGTTCGGCTGGCTCAGTGGTTAATGCAAGACCCGGCAGGCCATCGGTCACTAGATTAATCCACAGGATATGAATCGGCAGTAAAGGAATAGGCAACCCGAGAAACGGTGCAAGGAACAAGGTCCAGATTTCACCAGCATTGGAACTCAAAGTATATTTAATAAATTTGCGAATATTATCGAAAGTGCGTCGACCCGACCGTATCGCTCGCACGATTGAAGAAAAGTCATCGTCCAATAACACCATATCCGCAGCTTCGCGAGCCACATCGGTTCCCTTCTGGCCCATGGCGACACCAATACTGGCACGCTTCAATGCCGGCGCATCGTTGACGCCATCTCCAGTCATAGCGACAAATTCGCCTTTGTCCTGCAACGCTTTGACGATACGTAATTTTTGTTCCGGTGTCACCCTTGCGTACACCCGTATTGAGTCAACTAGGCGGGAGAATTCTTCATCGGATATTTTAGCGAGTTGATCACCACTTAGCATCGCCCTATCGTTATCTATAATGCCCAAACGTTGTGCTATCGCAAACGCGGTACCCGGATGATCGCCAGTGATCATTACCGGAATAATTCCCGCTGTGAGACAATCTTTTACGGCCTGAGGCACTTCGGGTCGCGGCGGATCGATCAACGCCACCAGCCCCAAAAAGGTGAGTTCTCGCTCCACCACTTCAGCGTCCAACGGATCTGGCAAACAGCTAAATTCACGTTTTGCAAATGCCAGTACACGGTAACCTTTATTCGCTAACTGTGCTGCTTCAGCCAGTATGGCCGTCGCTTCAAATACTGCAATCCCATCATTACTTAATCCCTGAATACATTGTTGTAGCACCTGCTCCGGCGCGCCTTTGATGTACGCAGTTATAACATCGGATGTTTGATGCAAGGTTGTCATCTGTTTTCGTTCGCTATCAAACGCAATAACGGCTATACGAGGCTTTGCCTGCTCTAAGATGGACTTATCAAAACCGACCATGTGAGCGGCTTCGAAAAGTGCTAGCTCGGTCGGCTCACCTGCAGGTTTGCCGTCTTTATCCATGATGTCATTGTTTAGTGCCATGGCTTGGCCAAGCTCTGTCCATGGAATACTGGCTTCTGACTCAGGCATTGATTGTCGCAGTTCTCCAGCGACAAAAAATAACTCCGCTGTCATGAGATTTTGTGTCAGGGTACCGGTCTTGTCTGTACATATATAGGTAACTGAACCTAGGGTTTCGACAGAGGGTAAGTTACGCACGAGCACATTATGTCGGATCAGCTTACGTGCACCCAAAGCAAGTGAAATGGTCACCACCGCAGGGAGTGCTTCCGGTATCGCAGCTACACCCAAGCTCACCGAGGTTAAAAACATCAATAATATTGACTGTCCTTGCAGCAAGCCGACAACAAATACCACTATACATATTGCCAGTACAGTCAAGGCAAGGTATCGGCCAAAACCAGACAATCGTGTTTGCAAGGGGGTTTTTACACTCGTTTCATCTTGTAGCAGTCCAGCTATTTGGCCTATCTCGGTTTCCATGCCGCTGGCAACTACCACACCTTTACCACGTCCACGAATAATCATGCTGTTCTTAAAAACTAGATTCAAACGATCACCAATGGCTAATTCTTTATCAGCTAGCGGTTCTGTTTGCTTTTCTATTGCATGTGATTCACCAGTCAGGGTTGATTCATCGACCAGCAGTTCTTCCCCTTCCAGTAAGCGCACATCAGCAGGCACAAGATTTCCGGCTTCAAGCATAACAACATCACCCGGCACTAATGCTGTTGCGTCAATAGTCACTTCAAGTGCATCGCGAAATACATAAGCATCTGGCGCTGCCATTTTTCGCAGTGCCGCCACAGCGCGCTCTGCCCTAAATTCCTGTACTGTGCCGATAATTGCATTAAGTAATACGATCACCATAATAGCAATGGTATCTTGTGGCTCACCAAGAAAACCCGAAATCACGGCTGCTACCAACAACACAACTATCATGAAATCAGAAAACTGCCCGAGTAAAATGAACAGCAAGGAACGTCGTGGTTTTTGGATAATAGTATTATGACCATATTCAATCAGGCGTTTTTTGGCTTGTTCCGTAGTCAGGCCCGTTAGCGAAGAATCAAGCCGCTGTAAAACATCTGCAGCTTGTAAACTGTGCCACTTTGCTGAGGACATTCTAGTTTCCGACAAAGA
>NZ_PJAP01000852.1:0-3583 GCF_002836795.1 Shewanella sp. 11B5
TTGCCAAGGTTTTATACCGTCATCGGCATTAGGTGGTAGCCAAATTTTCGCTGAAGACTTGCTACTACAAGCCATGTTGGTATGGGCAAGACTAAAATACGATGCCGCAAGTTTACCATCATCAACCGGTGAGTGTGTTACAGCTTGGCCATTTGCAAATGGCGATAAAGGTTATATTCAACTTGATGTGGTTAAGCACAGCGGAAGAATGCTAGTGGCTAACGTGAGTTTATATCATCAAGACGGCCGCCTGAGTTGCCAAATGCTCAATGCTAAAGTGACCATTAGTAAGAGTTTGAATGGGGCATTTATTCCACATGAAGCTTCTGCTGAACTTTCACACAAGGACACAGTGTGACAGCCACAGATAACATGGCGCTAAAATCCATTAGTGAGCGTATTTTGCAGCAACAAACCAAGCCAATGCGCTTGGCTTTGTTGCTGAGAAAACCCAATATCGACTCGGTTAATGAGCACAAGATTACGATTGATACTCAGCATAGCGACGGTTTTGAACTGGCGTTATTGCACAGCATAGAGCGGCTATCATCCACTACAGATGAAATGATCAATATTGCCGATCGGTTGTGGATAATGCCGGGGCTACTTGCCGCGAAACATGGCGTCAATGCGCACGCTTATCTCAATGGTGTTGCACTTGGTAGCAATCAGGCTGAAGCAATAACACTGGCGCTGAATCATGCAAAACGTTTACATACTCAACCGCAGATTGTCGCGTTAGATGGCAGCGTAAAATCCAATACTGCTAATAATGCACAAACCGCATTGGCCGCAATGACCGCCCTAGTAGAGTCTATCGCCAGTCGCTGTATACCAACACAGGACAAGGTCAACAGCCAGTATTGGTTTAGCCCACTTCACCAAAGTCGAGTTGCAGCGTTATGTTACCCAAGTGCCAACGGTGTTCAGGCAATGATCTTGACCCAAGGACGTGCATTAGTCGCCTCAAAGCAATTGGTTAATCCCCAACGTTTATGGCTGCCATTATGTGCCACTTCATTGGTGCAACTGCACACTAAACTGATGGCTTTCTCTGCGCAGGTCAATTCGGCGACAGACGATGTCAGCTTACTAAAACTTATCAAAAGTACATTGGCCGATTATCAAACGGATGCGCCCCTAGCTTTAGTGTTAATGGCGCAGGATCGTAACGGATTAATCATAGAAATTAATGCGATGTTGGCAACAATGTCGACTCACCTTCAGCCAGACGTTAACGATAACCCGCCGATAGAATATAAAACCCCTGCTGGCAGTTGTTTCTATTCTGCGCCGCTGGGTGATCATGGTTTGAGTTTTGTTTATCCTGGCGTCGGTACTGTGTATCCAAACATGCTCAGTCAAATGGGCTTGGTTTTCCCCAATGTGTATGCAGAACTCGAAAACCAAGGTGACATGCAATCGATGTTACAAACCGAGTTTATTTACGCGGCAGATAAAAACCGTACCGCACAAATGAGTTTGAGCCAATTAGCCATTGCCGGTGTGGGCGCCAGTTATGTGTTAACCAAACTGTTGCAGCAAGAATTTGCCATTGAACCTAAGTTTGCCTTGGGTTACTCCATGGGCGAAGCGGCCATGTGGGCGAGTCTAGATGTTTGGCAAGCACCACACACTATGATTGAGGCAACCCAAAACAGCAGTATCTTTACCCAAGACATTTCAGGCGAGCTTCGCTGCGTTCGTCAACAATGGCAATTAGCCGATGACGAAACCATTGTGTGGAACAGCTTTGTGACTCGAGCCAGTATTGACGAACTCACGCCCCATTTAGCGGATTACCCGCGTGCTTATATTGCCATCATTCAAGGCGATACATGTGTTATCGCAGGTTGTGAATCCAGTTGTAAAGCATTGTTAAAACAAGCAGGTAAACGAGGTATTGCTGCCAATCGAATTACGGCAATGCATACACCAGCCGCACTGAATATTACCGACGATGTACGTCAGTTTTATCTGCAACCGCTGTTGGCAAATTTACCCGAACATTTGCAGTTTATCTCGGCGGCTCAAACAGCGCCTGTCACGCTAGACTCACACGCTATTGCACAATCGATTGCCGATACTTTCTGTCATCAGTTGGATTTTACTCAGTTAATCCACAATGCTCGAGAGCAAGACTGTCGATTATTTGTAGAAGTCGGAGCCGATAGACAAACCACCACCTTAATTGACAAAATCAATGCTCAAAGTAACAACACGTCCCCAGCAATGGCGATTGCTGTTAATGCCAAAGGCGGCGACGATGTCAGCAGTTTACTCAAGTGTCTGGGACAATTAATGGCGCATCGCGTGCCAATGTCATTGGCCCCCTTTATTCGCAGCCTTGACGATGCAATTAACTCATTATCTCAGCAGACGGCAATAGCCGACGGCTCTCCACTGTCTCGTTGCAGTGAAACATCATTAGAAGGAGAACCTCATTGAGTTCTCAAGCCACCCCTAAAATAGCCATTGTCGGTTTAGCCAATCAGTATCCCGACGCGGATACTCCGGCTAAATTTTGGCAAAACTTATTAGACAAAAAAGATTCACGCAGCCAAATCAGTGCGAGCAAACTCAATGCTTCACCGAGTGACTACTTGGGTGTACAAGGCGAATCGGACCGTTTTTATTGTGATAAAGGCGGCTACATTCAAGACTTTCAATTTAACCCTCAAGGTTATCGTATTGAGCCCGACGCATTTACAGGTTTGGATGACAGTTTCTTGTGGGCAACCGACACCGCACGAAATGCGTTAACTGACGCGGGTATAGACCTTAGCAATAACGTGCTGCAACGCACCGGCATTGTCATGGGCACTTTATCGTTCCCTACAGCCAAGTCTAACGAGCTATTTGTGCCGCTTTATCACAGCGCGGTCGAAAAAGCCTTACAGATTAAACTCCAGCAGCCAAACTTTAATCTGCAATCGTTTAATCAAGCATCGCAAAACAATACCGCAGAAAATGCCAATAACAATAATAATGTAGCGCCTAAAACGGTTAACTTACGTAATGGTGCCATTGCCCATAATGCCTCTAAAATTGTTGCCGATGCTTTGGGATTAGGTGGTACGCAGCTAAGTTTAGATGCCGCCTGTGCCAGTTCGGTTTACGCATTAAAATTGGCCTGCGACTACTTGCATACCGGCAAAGCAGACATGATGCTGGCTGGCGCGGTGTCGGGAGCAGATCCGTTTTTTATCAATATGGGCTTTTCGATATTTCATGCTTACCCAGACCACGGTATTTCCGCCCCATTTGATAGTAACAGTAAAGGTTTGTTCGCTGGTGAAGGTGCAGGGGTATTAGTGCTCAAACGCCTTGAAGATGCCGAGCGTGATGGCGACCATATTTACGCTTTGGTCAGTGGCATTGGCTTGTCGAACGATGGTAAAGGCCAGTTTGTGTTAAGCCCAAACAGCAAAGGCCAAGTGCAAGCATTCGAGCGCGCTTATCGTGATGCCGCCGCAATCGACCCAAGCATAACCCCTGCCAGCATTGAAGTGATTGAATGTCATGCTACGGGGACACCATTAGGCGACAAAGTTGAATTAACCTCGATGGAACGTTTTTTTGA
>NZ_PJAP01000853.1:0-3582 GCF_002836795.1 Shewanella sp. 11B5
TTTACCAGAGTATCTGGAGAGTTTGGCTGTTATAGCGGAAGATCTAAAAGCGGAAATATTTGCTGAAACGGAAGACGAGCATGTCAACAATGTGCATGATCCTATCGTGGTTGATAAATCGGTTCCGTCTGATAAATCATAACTACTACGAATGTATTTAATTGATTCCGTTACAGCCTGTTCCACAGGAAAGTGCGCGCCAATAACCTTAGCTAAACAAGGTCGCCATGTATTGGCGACCAATATTGTGGATCGAATAACGACTACTCAAAAACATATTTTAAGGCAGTTATGATTGCATTAATTCAACGAGTTAAACGTGCATCAGTGTCGGTAGACAATACAATAGTCGGCAAAATTGACCAAGGCTTGTTAGTATTACTAGGCATAGAGCGCGAAGATAATATTGAGAAAATGGTTAAGTTAGCTACAAAAGTCATTAATTATCGGGTGTTTAGTGATGAAGATGGCAAAATGAATCTTAATCTGGCTCAAGTCGGTGGGCAATTATTGGTGGTGTCACAATTTACCTTAGCTGCGGATACTGGCAAAGGCTTAAGACCCAGTTTTTCGTGCGCAGCAACCCCAGAACAAGCCGATCGCCTTTATCTAGCTTTTGTCGAGTATTGTCGCCAACAAGGGGTTATGACACAGACGGGGCAATTTGGTGCAGATATGCAGGTTGAGTTGGTTAATGATGGCCCTGTGACCTTTAATTTGCAGGTATAAGGCCATAATTTATTACCATTCAATTATTGTCAGCTGAGGTTAACCAGTCATCATCGGAGGGATGCCGTTATGCTTGATATTTCATTCACAGAAGCGCAATCAGATGCCAAGGTAACAGCTTTACTGCAGACCTTGTGTGAAACTTGGCACAGTACGATTCCTGTTAGTCAATTTATGAACATTAAACCAGTGTTGTTTAATGGCGATAGCCTACAAGTCACAGCACCTTTAGAGCCCAACGTTAATTTACATCACACCATGTTTGCTGGCAGCATTTATACTTTAATGACGTTAACCGGCTGGGGAATGGTGTGGTTACAGCAGCAATTATCACAGGCTCACGGTGATATCGTGTTAGCTGATGCAAAAGTCAGATATTTAAAACCGGTGACTAAACAGCCTTATGCCAAAGTTATTTGGCCCTATACTGATTTGAATCCATTAAACCGAGGCCGACGAGTAAAAATCACTTTAGAAGTGGCGTTATATTGTGATGACATTATGTGTGCTACGTTTACCGGGCAATTTGTGTCTTTACCGCCAAAAAATATTAGCATTGATTAAAATATGCGCGTTGAACATGTAAATACATTTCGATTTTATCGAATATAATTGCAAAATTATTACGCTATTATTCTTTTTTATAGGCAAATATACTAACTGCATTGGTCAGGCACATAGCATATGACCCAACAAACATATGGGTGAGACTTAACAATGGCAAAAGTACTAATTTTAAAATCAAGCATTCTAGGCAGTTATTCACAGTCTTCAGCATTAGTTGATTATTTAAATCAACAATGGAGCAGTAAAGGTGCGCAAATTAAAGTGCGTGATTTAGGTGAAAATACATTACCAATGTTAGATGGTGAGCTAGCTTCAGGTTTACGCGGCGGTGATAATCTTTCTGAACGTCAATTATCTGCACTCGCGCTATCGGATGAATTAGTCGCTGAAATTAAAGCTCATGACACCATTATTATCGCTGCGCCGATGTACAACTTTGGTATACCGACAACGTTAAAAAATTGGATCGATTTGATCGCCCGTGCCGGTGTGACGTTTACTTACACCGATACCGGAGCTGTTGGTTTAATCGAAGGTAAGCGTGCCATTATTGTGACTACTCGTGGTGGAGCGCATAAAGGCGGCCCTACAGACCATGTGGTACCTTACTTAACAACTGTGCTGGGCTTTATTGGGATTAACAACGTCGAAACCATTTATGCAGAAGCATTAAATATGGGCCCTGATGCAGCAGAAACAGGCATTAGCCAAGCTAAGCTTGCTATTGATGCAATAACACTTTAATAAATACAGCGGCTTAAGTTAAGTCGCTGGTTTGAAAACTAAACGTTTAATGCACCTTTGACATTTAAAGGAGCATTAAGCGTTTTTTATTTTGTGATTTTTTGTCATTTTGTTGATCAACAACATAATTTGCCACGTATAGACCTTATTATCAGTATCTAGTTTGATGCCAACTTTACTTTTCAAAATGTAGATTCATTACCAAAAGCCCTCAAGCTTATCGTTGAAAAGCCGTCATATTGTTGTTTCTATTTTATGAAAATAAACAAAATTGTCATCGCGTCAGCTTTAATTCTGCTCGCTGTGAGTCTTGTTCCTATATTGATGTTGATTAATCAATGGGATTCAGGTTCGCAGAGCTATGGAATTACCACTAGTGATAGCCAGCAGATTCATTTTCGGTGGCAAGACGTTAATCAACAAGTTCACCAGTACCCTACGTCCGCGGGAACGTATACCTATTTATTTTTGGGCTTTTTGTCGTGCTCAGAAATTTGTCCAATACGTATTGAGCAATTAAATCAACTTGAACAACGAATAGAGCAGGATGCTTCGTTTAATAAAGCTGAGGTTCAATTTCTATTTGTGACTATTGACCCTGATAACGACACATTAGCCTTGCGCCAAGCGGTGATCGATGCACGCTCTACGCATTTTGTCAGTGCGTCATTGTCCGAGTCAGATTTACATCAACTTGAATTGCGCTTATCGGACAATATCAATCGGCAACTCGCCACCATCAATCATGTTGGCAATCTATTTTTGTTGAATCCAAATGGACAAATCGCACGTATTTATACGGCTAAACAACTTTCAATATCCAAGATGTTGATTGATCTTAACCATATTATTTCATCTCAACTTTAGGTTTAAATATATGAATGATGCTCAAACTGTAACATTACTCAAAAAACATGATTTATATATCTATCGGTTGTTGATGTTGCAGGCCCCATTATTAGTCGTCAGTGGATTTTTTGGTGCCCAAATGCTGACTTTTAGTATTACTGCAGCGATAGCTATTTTAGTTATAGTACAGTTGAGTTACAGCTTGCTGAAAGGGACTGAGTTATTTGCGATAGTTGGTGCAGTAATTATGATGACGGTGTCAGGATTACTGATTCAAAGCCAAATGGGTATGATTGAAATGCACTTTCATATCTTTGCCACCATGGGCGTATTTCTTATTTATTTACGCTGGCAGCCATTATTGGCTGCTTTGTTGACGGTGGCAATACACCATATTCTTATGACCTATATTCAATTACAAGATATTGAAGTACTAGGTACACAGTTAATGATTTTTGCCGGTAATTGTAACTGGACCATAATGTTAGTCCATGCTTTATTTGCCGCGACTGAAACCTTTATCCTCATCCGAATCGCCTTATTTATGCGTACTGATTCACTGGCTAATCAACGTATTGCAGGGGCTATTGAACAGATATCAGCAAATAAAGATTTATCTATGCGTTTAGCTTCAGCTGATACTCATGCAGAAATCTCATTTAATTTGATGCTGGAAGAGTTATCGCAATTGTT
>NZ_PJAP01000854.1:0-3578 GCF_002836795.1 Shewanella sp. 11B5
GAGCCATAATGGTCGCATGAGCTGTCTTCAAGTATCCACCACTCCAACCACTCACAATTAAAGTGCATTGCTGGCCCAGCCTGAACTGACGAACGCCTTCGGTTAAACGAGCCAGTGCTGTTGATGATAGCTGCTGCACTGCGGTATGACCCTGTTGCTCACTATTACCTGAACCTAATACCATCACAACACAAGAACCAGCAATCGGTTGATGATTAACGTTATGTTGCGATTCTAATGAATTAGCTAAAAAATAACTCACTTGCGATTGGCTTGTTAATGTTAGCACCACGATAGCGGTAACCAAGAGCATTCGGCCAAATTGCAGTAGCTTTATACGATTCGTTCGCCATAAAACGGCTGCCAGAACTAACAACATTATGCTAAAAGGAATTGGCATCACCAATTGTGACAAGAGTTTTTTAAGCCAAAACATTAATCATTCACTTTGTTTATCATTATTGCGGCTAGTTTATCGTTATAGCAGCCTAAAACAAACTCAAAACAAAAAACGGCACTGTTTAGGTGCCGTTTAATTGATTTGCAAAACACGTTCTCAACGAGATTATTCGAGATTACTTTTGCTAGTTTTGAATTAAGACTACTTCTCGTCTTTGCCCCACAACCATGCAGCACCGCGAACACCAGATGATGCGCCAAACTTATTTTTAACCACTTGGGTACCACATTCACGGCCCACAACATACTTGGGTAGCACTTTAGGCAATTCAGTATAAATAGCTTCGATGTTTGATACACCGCCACCTAATACAATCATGTCTGGATCCATCATATTAATCACGTGTGCGAGTGACCGCGCTAAACGATCAATGTAGCGTTCAAATGCCGCTGTGGCTAATGGATCGCCCTGTTGCATCATCTCAGAAATTTGAATACCGCTAGTGGCATCACCACCCGCTTCACGAAAATCACGAACAAAGCCTGTGCCAGAAATAAAGGTTTCAATACAGTCACGATTACCACAAAAACAAGTAGTGGTATTAAACTCATCTGCTGTCATCCACGGTAGTGGGTTATGTCCCCACTCGCCACCAATGCCATTACCGCCGCCATGTACACGGCCGTTAATCGCAATGCCAGCACCACAACCGGTACCAATAATGCCGCCAAACACAACTCCTTTACCAGCGGCTGCGCCATCAACGGCTTCAGAGACTGCAAAACAGTTAGCATCGTTGGCAACGCGTACTTCACGGTTTAATACTTCACTTAAATCTTTATCAAGCGGATGGCCGTTAATCCACGTTGAATTTGAATTTTTTACCAAGCCAGTAAACGGTGACACAACACCTGGAATGCCAACACCAACAGAGCCGGTTTGACCCGTTTCTGATTCTGCATCAGCCACTAAGCTGACAATCGCTTCTATGGTACCAGGATAGTTTTTTGGCGTTGGAATGCGCTTTCTGAATATTTCAGATCCATCATCGGCTAAAGCCACTATTTCAATTTTTGTACCACCGAGATCGACGCCCATGCGCATCATAACTTGTCACTCCATTTGCTTATTATTAATTGGGGTTCCATATTTGGTTTACAAAGGCTGATAACGATTAGCGCTATTTGCGTGCAAACCATGCCGACGATGCGGCAATAAAATACGGATTTAAAATATTTTCTTTTTGGTTGTATTGCAGCGGTGTAAGCGCTGGATATTCAACCACCAGCCCACCAGCACTTTCTAATACTGCTTGCGCTGCGGCGGTATCCCATTCACTGGTTAGGCCTAATCTTGGGTACACATCGGCTTGGCCTTCGGCCACCATACAAAATTTTAATGAACTGCCGACGCTTAACATTTGATGTTCGCCAATAGTCTGTAAATACGAGGCAACATCAGGGCTAACGTGAGAGCGGCTGCCGACTACGATAGGTGGCGATTGCACTGCTGTGTCACTAATATCCAATACCGATACTTGTCCATTATGTTCAAGCCACGCACCTTGACCAACAATGCCGCTATAACATTTGCCTAATACTGGTGCATACACCACACCAGCAATCGCTTTGCCTTGGTGAATAAGCGCAATATTGACCGTAAATTCACCGTTGCGTTTAATAAATTCTTTGGTGCCATCTAGCGGATCGATCAACCAATACGTTTGCCACATTTGTCGTTCTGCCCAGCTGATGTCAGCCGCTTCTTCGCTCATTACGGCAATCTCAGCAAAATGCTGTTTAAGGCCGGCAACAATTACATTATGGCTGGCAATGTCGGCTGCAGTAACAGGGCTATCATCTTGTTTAACCTCAATCTGCAAATCAGTTTGAGCATAAACTTGCATAATGGCTTCACCTGCTTGCTTGGCAAGAGCCACTATCTTCTGTAAGTCTGTTTTAGAAAATACAATGTTAGACAAATCAATTCCTTATCAAATTCATATCGCGTTAAACATCAACACAGTATCGATATGACATTATGCCATTGTTAGCATCATAGATTGATAACAATTTGATTGCACTTCAATCAAAAACGACTTAAAAAACCTAAGTGACAAAGCCATCACGTTGACTCAATATCCCCGAAACACCACAAATGCTGCTCGATACTAAGCTAACCGCAGCGTGGCTCAAAGCAAACAGTGCATCTTTGCATTCGTATTCAGCTACTGGGTGAACAATTAACAACTAACAATAGTAACTTAACAGGCTCAACATTATGGTTGATGCAACCCGCTTAACATTCGTATTTTTAAACACCCTTTATGGTGTATTTATATTTGTCGCCCCTCACACAACTAAAGTGAATAAAGTAAACCGATTCACTCAACAATATCAGGCATTTTTTTACCCGTTACGGGTACAACACTATTATCAATAGTCTCACAACCTGCTCCCGAACTCGGCGAAATAGCACATTGATATACACGCACGTAATCCACTAACATCGATTGCGGAAAAACTAACTCATCGATACCTGTGTTATTCACGGTTCCAGCCCATGCTCCACCTACAGCAAGATTGAGTAGCATATGAAATGGCTGGTTAAACGGTGCATCATCAGGGGCATTAACCAAATCACCATTGCCATCAATGTATTGACTGTACCAACCAGAGGATTGTTGTGTGGCAAAGTGAACATCATCAACATACCAACGAATTTCATCTTGCTGCCATTCAACAGCATAAACATGAAAGGCATCCGCAGGATTGAGTTCATTGGGTAAATGATACCCTTGCCCTGTATAAACATTATTGGGCCATTGTTTACCGTAATGTAATGTGCCATGTACTGCAGACTCTGGCGTCTTACCGTCGGTAACAACCTTGAGGTTTACGGCCTCCATAATGTCTATTTCACCTGAACCAGCCCAAGGGCCATATACCCAATCTGTCGGTAACATCCATATCGCAGGCCAAGTTCCCTGACCTTGTGGTAATTTTGCGCGAATTTCAAAACGGCCGTATTTCCAATCCCCTTTGTTTTTCGATACTAAACGAGCAGAGGTGTAATCTAATGTTTTCGATGTATCGTTTACGTCATAGCTTGGATCAGAATCATTTACAGCAGGCCCAGAAAAGGTTTCTCGTAATGCCGTAATCGATAAAAGACCACC
>NZ_PJAP01000855.1:0-3575 GCF_002836795.1 Shewanella sp. 11B5
GCTTTTACGTGATAAACCGACCAATAAAGGTAAGTGAAATTCATGTAATTTGGGTAACGCCGCTAATAGGCGGTAATTATGCGCTAAAGTTTTGCCAAAGCCAAAACCTGGATCAAGAATTAAGCGTTCGCGCTCAATTCCGGCGGCTTCGCAGTATGCAATACGCAATTCAAAGAAAGCAGCCACCTCATCAATCACATCTTGATACTCAGGTTCATCTTGCATAGTTTTGGGCTCGCCTTGCATGTGCATCAAGCAAATCGGCACATCTAACGTCGCAGCCATCGCTAAGGCTCCTGGCATTTGTAAGGCACGCACATCATTAATCAAATTAGCTCCAGCATTGACAGCTTGTTCCATCACTTCAGGTTTGCTGGTATCGATTGAAATCCATACGTCGTGTGTTTTAGCGGTATATTCGATAATAGGAATAACCCGAGCAAGCTCCTGCTCAACAGAGACCTCTGCAGCCCCTGGGCGAGTTGACTCACCACCGACATCAATAATTAATGCACCTTGTTCGACCATATAATCAACATGTCGGCAAGCTTGTTCGAAATCGATGTATTCGCCACCATCAGAAAAAGAATCAGGTGTCACGTTTACAATTCCCATCACAACAGGGGCTGATAAGTCGAGCGTTTTATTGGCATGAGTTAATTGAAACAATGGTATTTTCCTACAGTAGATTAAAAACAAGAAAACCCCTTTCGGGGTCTTCTTTATTCACTAAATTATTTATTTAGCTGGTGATTCATCCGCATCATTAGTATCGGCTTTATTATCGACTTTAGTGTCGGTTTTAGCTTCATCTACTGGCGTTTCAACTTCAGATTTAGGCGTGCTATTGCCATTATCTTTATCGTCAGATGATTCATCTTTTTGCCATTCAGCAGGCATACGCACTTCACGGCGGTGCATTAAATCATCAATTTGTAACGAATCAATCGTTTCATACTTCATCAGTGCGTCTTTCATCGCATGTAAAATATCCATATTTTCTGTCAGCATGTTTTGTGCACGTTGATAGTTTTTATCGATAAACATTTTGATTTCTGAATCAATTAATGACGCAGTATCACCTGACATAGCCTTTGATTTACCCATACTGCGACCTAAGAAAACTTCGTTTTCTTCTTCGGCATAGAGTAAAGGACCCAATTTGTCAGAGAAGCCCCATTGCGTAACCATGTTACGTGCAATCGATGTCGCGTATTTAATGTCTTGTGAAGCCCCTGTAGAGACTCGTTCACTTCCGTAAATAAGCTCTTCGGCTAAACGTCCACCGTAAGCAACTGAAATCTGTGATTCCAATTTGCGACGGCTTTGACTCACGGCATCAGCTTCTGGTAAGAAGAACGTCACACCTAAAGCACGACCGCGCGGAATAATTGTCACTTTATGTACAGGGTCATGCTCTGGCACTAAGCAACCAACAATAGCATGTCCGGCTTCATGATAAGCCGTCATCTCTTTGTCTTCTTCAGACATCACCATAGAACGGCGCTCAGCACCCATCATGATTTTGTCTTTAGCACGTTCAAACTCTTCCATACCGACTACACGACGATTACCACGAGCAGCAAACAACGCTGCTTCGTTAACAAGGTTTGCTAAGTCTGCACCAGAAAATCCTGGGGTACCACGAGCAATAACACTTGCTTTAACATCGTCTGATAAAGGCACTTTACGCATGTGTACTTTAAGGATTTGTTCACGACCACGCACATCTGGTAAACCGACAACGACTTGGCGGTCAAATCGACCTGGGCGAAGTAGTGCAGAATCGAGTACGTCTGGACGGTTAGTTGCCGCAATGACAATAACGCCTTCATTACCTTCGAAACCATCCATCTCAACCAATAACTGGTTTAATGTTTGCTCACGTTCATCGTGACCACCACCGACACCTGCGCCACGTTGGCGACCTACAGCATCAATTTCATCGATAAAGATGATACAAGGTGAAGATTTTTTAGCTTGTTCAAACATGTCACGCACACGAGATGCACCAACACCGACAAACATTTCCACAAAATCAGAACCTGAAATGGTAAAGAATGGCACCTTAGATTCACCAGCAATAGCCTTCGCTAGTAAGGTTTTACCTGTACCTGGCTGTCCAACCATTAATACGCCAGTAGGAATACGGCCGCCTAATTTTTGGAATTTAGTAGGGTCACGCAAATAATCAACCAGTTCTTTTACTTCTTCTTTTGCTTCATCACAACCAGCGACATCTGCAAAAGTGGTCTTAATTTGATCTTCGCTCATCAATTTGGCTTTACTCTTACCAAATGACATTGCGCCCTTACCGCCACCACCTTGCATTTGACGCATGAAGAATATCCATACTCCAATCAGCAGTAACATTGGAAACCATGAAATAAAGATTTGAGTTAAGAAACCAGATTCTTCAGCTTCTTGGCCTTTATAGTCAATACCTTTAGTTTGAAGATCATTGATTAAGTCTTGATCATACATAGGCATGATGGTGATGAACTTCTCGCCGGTACGTTTAGTTCCTTCAATAGTTCGTTGGTCGCTTTTTATTTCGACCTTGTTAACTTGACCATTTCGAACATTGTCCAAAAAGGCGGAATAATCCATCTTCTGCGAATTCGAAGAAGAGGGGGAATAACCCTGGAACACTGACATCAGCACAACAGCGATGACAACCCAGAGTATTAAATTTTTAGCCATGTCACTCAAATTACTCGACCTCTTAAACAGTCCTGCGATTATTAACTTTAGACTACTACAACTTGTAACCAGTCGCCACTAGATAGACTTCTCGAGAGCGCGCTCTAGAGGAGTCTGGTTTACGGGTTTTTACTACTTTGAATGCCTGTTTGACTGTTTTTATGTAGTCGTCAAAGCCCTCCCCCTGAAAGACTTTAACAGCAAAACAGCCGTTAGGCGTCAACACTTGGTGACACATATCTAGCGCTAATTCAACTAAATACATAGCCCTTGGCTGATCAACAGCACCCGAACCACTCATGTTCGGAGCCATATCTGATAGTACCACATCCACTTTATCTTGACCTACTCGCTCAAGCAATGCCTGCAGCACTTTATCCTCTCTAAAATCACCTTGAAGAAAATCAACGCCAACAATTGGATCCATCGGTAAAATGTCACAAGCAATCACTTTACCTTTGTCGCCAGTAAGTTTAGCAGCCACTTGTGACCAACCACCCGGTGCTGCCCCCAAGTCAACTACTGTCATACCCTGTTTTATTAAGTGATCTTTTTCTTGGATCTCTTCTAACTTGAATGCTGCTCGTGAACGTAAGCCACGTTTCTGGGCTAATTTCACATAGTGATCATCAAAGTGTTCTTGCATCCAGCGAGTTGAGCTCGCCGTACGTTTTTTTGTTGTCATTTAAATTCCGCAACGATTCAGAGTTACATAAGCTCTATATAAGGGTAGAATACCCGTTTTTCAACAGTAACTCAGCAAAAGTTGGTACAAATGAACTTAACAACCAAACAAAAACAGCATTTAAAAGGTCTGGCGCACAGTCTAAAACCAGTGGTGCTGCTTGGTGGCAATGGACTAACTGAAGGTG